>JAZFYO010000406.1:0-6868 GCA_036443615.1 Binatia bacterium
ATGAGCAGGACAACCTGGCCAGGCTCTATCTGGGGTTGATTTTGGGGCGGGATGGAGATCGGCCGAGGGGGCTAAAAGAGATCGAGGCTGGGCTTAGGGGGCTTGCAGGTTGGCTTGACGATCTGGAACGAAATCACCCAGAAGGTGTCTACTGGGACCCCGGGTTGCACCTCAGAAGAGAGATTCAGAGAAACCTGGCGATGATTGAGAGTAAGAACATCGACTGGTCTCAGCTCATCGCCAGCGGGGAACAACTCGGCAGAGATTTTGAAGAAGAGATAGATGAGTCCGAAAAGCAATTCGAAGATGACCTTTCAGGCGGCGATGACGGTGGTGGCGGAAATGGTTAGGTAAGTTCCGGGAAAAATAGTTATGAGTAAAGAGTTTTTTTACTTTTTTGGGAACTTTTCCTTAGGAACTATTTGTTTAAATTGGGAATGGTCATGATAAGGCAAAGATAGGATGAAAAAGATGAAGAATATCAACTACTTACTAGCAGGCCTGCTTCTAGCAGGGATTTTGGGGCTCAGTGCCATTCCTGTAAGGGGTTACGAAGGATTGGTCCGCGAAGAGATCGTAATTACTGACATGGACCCAACAGACGACATCCATGGAGGGGAGTGGATGTTAAGGGAACTCGAATCAGCAACGGACTCTCTACGACCAGCTTGATACGAGGCGACTAAAAATGGACTGCCGAGAATATAAAGAGATTATATCGGCCCATGTGGATGGGGCCCTGGGGACAGAGGAGCAGCTGGTGGTTCAATCTCACCTCAATGAGTGCCCCAAATGCACGCAGATGTTCCTTTGGGAGTCTCAGATGAGGACCGCCCTTAAGCGGAAGCTCTCTCCCATTCCAGCCGGAGCGGCTTTGAGGGAAAGGGTACTGAATCAGCTAGAGAGCCGTAAAGAAGGACTTTTTGGGTGGTCCTATATGGCCCACGGGTTGGCGGCGGCCTGTGCCGTTCTGCTTATTGTAGCCGTCCCCTATCTCTTTTGGCCAGGCAAGGTCCAGGAGGACATCCTCACCGATGCGATAGTCCGGTACCAGGAGGTGATGCAGGGATTTGTGGAGACCCCACAAGCGGGTTTTCCTGCCGCTCGGCTGTTAGACTTGAGTCCTTGGGGATATCGCCTATTATCAGGGCAGACCAAGCAGGTTAAAGGACAGGAAGGGCGGGTCTTTGTCTATCGAGGGCGAGGGAAAGAGTATCTGCTGGCCCAGGAGTTTGAAGGGGCGGAGTTATCGCTTCCTCCTGGAAGCAAGGTTGCGCGGGTATCCAGTCAGGATTTTGTAAGTTACAGTCAGGCGGGTGTGAATCTGGTGGCCTGGAAGCAGAAGGATCTCCTCTGTATTCTTGCTTCAACCCTTCCCAAAGAGAAGCTCCTCGGCCTTGCCAAACAACTTGCCATTCACACTTAAGAGCGTCCCGACGCGCTTTCTCTTTCCTTGGCGCTTGACGCGAATCAGCGCGTTACCTCAGATGCCGATCTAATAAACGACCAGCCAGACCACTCCCAACAGGAGCAGCACCCAGGTGCTGGGTCAGAGGTGAAAGCATCCTTTTAAACACGAACGAGCTTCCCGCGAGTCATAGATTCATCTACTTTGCTAAAGAGTTTAGGATCCGTACACCTGCAGCGCTGTCCCAATTGCGCGGCCCTACAGCTTGGGCTATGAGATAACCCTGTGGGTCTATTAGATAGACTGTGGGAGTAGCCCATACCGCATAGGTTTTTGAGACCGCTGCGTTTCTATCTAGCAGGACCGGTAAGGTGTAGCCCCTTTCCTTGACCACCCTTTGGACCGTTGAGCGCGGTTCTCGAATGTCGATCAGCAGGATCTGTAGCCCGCTTTCTTTAACCTTCTCGTAGACTCTGTGAAGCGAGGGCAACTCCCTCGAACAGTGAGGTCACCAGGTCGCCCAAAAGTAGAGCAAAAGGGGGTTTCCTCGGTAGATGTCCAGACGAACTTCTTCCCCCTGAAGGTTTCTGAGCACAAAGTCCGGCGCTTTGACAGGGGATGAGAATGCTGCCAGTTTGAGTTTATCGAGATCCTCTGCGCTGGGTGGCCCTGCCACAACCGCCCTCGAGCCGGTAAATAGAACGGCCAACATAACCAAAATTACCGTGACAGTCCCAAACGCGCTTCTTCGCTGTCTACCGGTCATGCTTAGGCAGGTCTGAACAGCTCTCATGGGATTTTTACCCACTCACCTCCGACACACAGCGAAAGCCGATTAGAATATGTTTGCTTTTACCAGGTCGACCGTGCCTCATAGCGGCCCGACAGGTCCCAGGGAGATCATCCCAGGAACAACCCTTCAAGACAAATTTTTCTCCCTGCTTTCCGGGAGTCATTTTTTCCCAAGGAGTTGAGGTCCACTCGAAGAGATTGCCTACGAGGTCATAGACCCCATACACGCTCCTTCCCTGCGAGAACGTGCTTACCGGTGTGGTGGATTCATATCGGTCACCGCTATTGAGGTAGTCTGGATTCCACTCGTTTCCCCAGGGAAAGATGCGGCTATCCACCCCACGCGCGGCCTTCTCCCATTCTTCCTCGGTGGGTAACCGATACCTCCGTCCCATCTTATTCCCCTTCCATGAACAATAAGACATAGCGTATTTAAGACTTACCAGAACGACGGGATGGTCCTCACGGTCTGGGGGGAAAGAGCCCTCCCTCCAGAGAAACTCCCTGACCTTCTCGTAAGAGTGCACCAGGAATCCCTGGTGCTGGTAGGATTCGGGGGAGATATAGGGTTCTCTGTTACCGGTCTCGTCCAGGAATTCCTTATACTTGCCGTTGGTAATTGGATACAGGTCGATGCAAAAGCTGTCGGTCTTCACCTCTTTCCGTGTCTCCTTTTCATACCAGCCATAAGGCCGTGTAACCTGTTTATCTAGTCGATAGGCATACTCCCTCTCTTCTGAGGTGCTCCCCATGGTAAAGACTCCCGCAGGGATGTAACGCTGCTCAGTATTGTGGGGGCAGACCCTCTCCTCAGCGAGGACCCCTTCTGCACGTTGGATACCGCCGAAGAGGTTCAGACACAGAAGCAGCAAAAATTTAGCAATAATGCCCGAGGCCTTTCCCATCGGGATCGTGGGAGGTTAATCCATCCAGCTCTTATTTTTTTCCGACATTCAGCACTTCTTCCATGCCTTTGCGCCGGCGGTCAGGGTGGGGAAGAGCCCCCTAATTTTATTTGTGTTGGACATAGCCCCCATCTCTGTTGGGGTTGACAAAGGTTTCGCGAATGTAGCGAATCACGCTCCAGATTTCCTTGTCGCTGAGGACTTGGCCAAAGGGTTGCATGGTGTCGAATTTTTCCTCCACAACAGCACCGATTTTTCCCTTTTTGATCAGCGCAAAGATAAAATCATCTTTAAATCGGGCCATGAGCTGTGGATCTGTCAGGTTCATGGGTGAGGGCTGTATGAGGCTGACAAAGTACTTCGGGGCCGGCTGAACCTTGCTCGCCCTTTCCCCGTTTCCTCGACCCTCTTTGCCGTGACAGATTGCGCAGGCCGCATCAAATATCTCTCTCATCTCGGTTGATTGCGGCCCTCCTTGGCTAAAGGCCCGTTCAAATTTAATTAGCTCGCGTATCTGGTCGTCCTCGAGAACATCCCCAAAAGATGGCATGGCGACTGCCTCGAGTTTCTTATTGGGTATTTGCCTCTTCAATACAGCGAGTTTTCCGTATTTCACGGTATTGAAGATGTATTCGTCGGTAAGTCGGGACATATAGACAGAATTGATAAAGACCTGAGGACTGGGCTTGGTATTGAACCAGCCAGGCCCTTTGCCGTCCCCTTTTAACCCGTGACAGGCAAAGCAGATCTCCTTATAAACGCCTTCTCCTATAGCCAGGTCGCCTTTTTCGGCTGACATCTGGGCCATCACAGGGGTGGTCAGAAGCAGAAGCACAGTAAAAAAGATCAGGGTCAAAGCAGTCCTCCTTTCCGCATAATCCATCTTTGAGTGCTCAGAAAGTGATCCAGATATAAACAAGGGAGGGTAGTAGAAAACCACCCTCCCTGGGGGTAGGTGCAGGTTCTCTCCCTAGGACGGACTATCTTCTCTTTGCCGCACAAGGATTGGCCGCGCAAGGGTTCTTAGCGGCGCAGGGATTCTTCGCGGCACAAGGGTTCTTGGCAGCACATGGATTCTTTGCTGCACATGGATTTCCCGCGGCCATCTTCTTCTCCGCCACGAGTCTCTCCTTTTCCCAACCCTTCATGGCCTTGTAAACCTCGGGCGTCAGAGAGGCAACATAAGAGTAAAGATCCATGTACTCTTGAGAGTTCGGGTCCATTGGCTCACGGCCAAGGAAGATGGTGTTTCAGAGGTCGTTCATGATGCCAATGGTCGCCATGAATCCGGATGCCGCCCTGCGCGGATAATGCAGGGCTGCCCCTCTAAGGGCAGGGATCTCGATGTTCATTCTGTTCCCTGTGGCGTCCACCGCTGTTCCGCCAATAGTACCCCCCCGGGGATGACATCCCGCACAACCGAGTTCGTTGAAGAGCTTTCGACCCCGACGGATTGAAGCGTCGATTAAATCGTTGCCTTTGAGGGTCTGGAAATAGGGACCCATGGCGAGCGTTTTCTTTTTCTGAGCGAATCCTGAAGCAGGAAGGCTCAGAACCAAGAGCAGAGAACCCAGCACTGCGAAGATCCCGGCTCGCGTTATAACTTTCATTCTTTTTACCTCCTTACTATTCTATAGAAATTCTATTAGTGCCTTGCCGAAATTGGACCAGGGCCAAAATGGTTTACCTGGCGAGCAATTTCTTTCCACTTTTCTCCTTTGTTGGTGCTTTTGAACAGGCGTCCACCACTTCCGGCATATACGAGGCTCGGCTCCACCGGGTCGAAGGCAAGGGTGGAAACGGTGAAAGGTAAGTCCCCAGCCCTTGGAACCCAATGGTCTTCTCCATGGCGGTTTTTAAAGACTCCTCCAATGGTTCCGGCATAAAGTGTTGAGGGCTGGGTATGTGTCATGGCCAAGGAGAGCACTGTTGTGTTGAGGAGTCCGTGATTCATAGCCCTCCAACGCTTTCCCCCGTTGGTTGTTTTAAAGACCCCGCCGGATGCGGTCCCGGCGTAAAGGACGTTGGGAGATCCGGGGTCCATCACTAAAGCCCTGACTTTTTTGTCTGTTAAACCGTTGTTTGCGGAGGCCCATGAGGGTTCCCGCCTCTCTTTTTTGAAGATCCCGTCGAATGTCCCCGCATAGATCATTCTCTGTGGGGAGACTACCAGCGCACGGACATCTTTGCTCCGAAGCCCCTTCGAAACGTTTTCCCAGTTGCCGTCTTGACCCTGAAACACGCCTTGATCCGTACCGGCGTAGAGGGACTTCGGGTCCTCAAGGTTTATTGCTATGGCGCGGATGTTTCTTGACTTAAGAACGGGACTCAGAAGTCTCCAGGAATCTCCTTTATTCGTGCTGTGAAAGATGCCCTGGTCGGTGCCGACGTAAAGCTGGCTTGGATTATTGGGATCGAGGAGCAAAGAGAAGACCTGGCGGTCCGGAAGTCCCCGGTTGATGGCTACCCAGCTTGCGCCGCGATCCCTGCTGCGGAATACACCACCGCCGTAGGCGGCGCAGTAGAGCGTCTCGGAGTCCACGGGATCGACAGCTACAGAGAGAACCACCCCAATAAAAGGGCCACCCTGCATATGGACATGATTGGCACGGGAGGGTGTGGTCAGGGCGCCAAGAAGACCAGCTGTGATCACTGCACCCAGGAATAGCGAAGTCAATCCTAGCGGATATCGTGAACTTTTCACTATCGAGCCTGCCCTATTTCTTTTTCAGTTCAAAGGCTGCTTTGGTTTGCTCTCCTGCCTTAACCGTGACATTGCGTGTTTGTTGCCCGAGCGTCTCGTGCCACAACTGGATGGTATAGGTTCCGGGCGGGACATCGGGAATTTTGAACGTCCCGCTGCCATCCGTCAGTGAATAGTAGGGATGCCCTGCGACCACAAGCCACCCATTCATCCATTCGTGCACGTCACAGTTGGCCCGGATGATCTCTGGCTTGTTGATCTTGATCTTCAATTTCTTCTTAAATTTAGGCTGGGCCTTATTAAGGATCGGGTTCTTGGTGCTGTTGGTGCGAAAATTATGGAGGATCCCATCGCTATTGATGAGCGTAAAGCTCTTCCCGGCTGGGACGATCAAGACGTGAGGGCTAAACTGACACCCTTTCTGATCAATTTGAAAAACCGACGAACTTTTAAATTTCTTACCCTTCTTGATGTCGGTCAAATAGAGCACGGCGTTTTTAACTCCTCCATTACTGCCGACGACCAGGGACTCGGTAAATTTGGTCTCTTTACCGCAGACCTTCTTGTTCCGCGTAATCGCGATTTTCTTGTTCTTAGGGGCTTTCCCCTGGAACTTTACCGTGCCAACTATAGTCCCAACCGCTGCCGGCTCTATCGCTTCGTAGGCCATCAAGGGAGGGGATTGAGTCAGGAGTAGAAAGAGCAAGAGAATGGCCCATAAATTCCCGCAATTTCCCATGGGGATCTTCCCCTCTCTGTGGATCTTCATGGATGCCTGCCCCCTGAACCTAGATGGTGAAGATTACCAGCCCAGCTTGGACTTTTTGGCGTCTGCCGTCGATAGGTTCTTTGCCTGCTCCGCGGTCAAGCTCTTTGCCAGACAGGGGTTTAGTACCTTGGCAGCACATGGATTCAGAGTCTTGGCCGCGCAGGGGTTCAGAGTCTTGGCCGCACAGGGGTTCAGAGTCTTGGCCGCACAGGGGTTCAGAGTCTTTGCTGCGCAGGGATTCAGAGTCTTTGCTGCGCAGGGATTCAGAGTCTTTGCTGCGCAGGGATTCA
>JAZFYO010000407.1:0-3732 GCA_036443615.1 Binatia bacterium
CTACCGCGTGGGCGATTTGCCAGATCGCACAGGCCCTCTCATACGTCAGGAAATCATCTTGGAACCTAATGGTTCGCATGCGCTCTTTTCCCTGGGCAGGCCGATCACTATCTCGGGAGGGCTTCGTTACATTTACCGTGACCCCTTGGGAAACCTCCGTACGGCCCGTCCCTTCGCCTTTCAAACCTCTTACTCGGTTACCTCCACCCTCAATGCAAACGGGCATAAAATTACCAACGGAAGCAACTTCCTTCAGCTCCCCACCATTGACCCCCGCATTACCACCCTCTCTCGACGCATCACAGAAGGGATAGACGGAGAGATGAATAAAGCCCGTGCCCTGGAGAGCTATCTGATAAGAAACTATCGTTACTCTCTAAAGGCCCTTCCAATTGGAAGAGAAGACCCACTGGCGCGTTTTCTTTTTGAGGTCCGCCAGGGTGACTGCGAATATTACTCTTCCTCCCTCACCGTGATGCTTCGCGGCATAGGTATCCCGGCTCGCGTGGTTAACGGGTACCTTGGCGGCAACTGGAATCCTTATGGGGAATACTATCTCATACGCCAAAGCAATGCCCACAGTTGGGTGGAGGCCTACTTTGAAGATAAGGGTTGGGTAACGCTCGATGCCACCCCTCCCGACTTCAGCGTTCCGGGGAGAGCTTATTTTACATCCGTGGTCCAGTTTGTTGATTTTCTAAGGATGCGTTGGTATCGATACGTGGTCAACTACGGCTTCCACGACCAGTATCAACTCTTCACTGCACTCAGCCAACCCAGGAATTGGTTCAACCCCATGCTCCGGGGTTTCTCAATCACAATGCTGCGCGAATGGCTGGTTTTCAAACCGGGATGGTGGATGGCGATGGGGGTTTTGCTTCCTGGCTTGGTCCTAGGGTGGATATGGTTGAAGAGAAAAATAATAGCCAAGGGCATCAGTGCCAAGCCCCTGTCACACCAGGCAACAGAGCGTTACCGGCGGCTCCTTATCCTCCTCAGAAAAAAGGGATTTAGAAAAAAGCCCGCGGAAACCCCGGACGAGTTCAGTCAAGCAGTGGAAAGAAACGGTAGCAGATTGATAAAGGAATTCACGTCGCTATACCAGCAGGCCCGTTTTTCGGAACGAACCGATATTTCCGATGGACTTCAAAAGATGGATCGGATCCTGATCCAGCTGCAAAGGCATTAACCCCGATCCGTAAAAAATAATCGAGGCATACCCTGTTTGGAGCAACATATGGCAGCAATTAGCGACATTATGATCTTCGGTATGCAATTATACTGGAGGTGAGTTGCCGGTTCGCACTACAAACAGGTCTTTGTTGCGGCCTGATGTGCATTAGTGAGGATTTTTGGGACTGATTAATTTCGGATAGGGGGTTAACATCACGAGAATGTCCTCTCGATGTTAAGGAGAGGCTCTTTGAACCCGTGAGATATAAACCCTTAGCGGTGACGTCGGCTTCCGGTGTGTGTCCCTGGAAAACAAATTAGTCTGGAACAAATTTTGAACTACGACGGGATGGGTCAGACCTTCTTATTTTCTTATTTATACGGGCCGCAACTGTACAACTTTGATCCCTTTCTTTACTGCCCGGAGCTCGGGATATTCATTATATAGGAAAGGAAATCAAGTTATATCGAACACGGGGTTTGAATCCCCGTGTTCGACCAATGGGGAGAGCTGCCGCTTCTCCCCCCTGTGGAGTAATGGACCGCGACTCCACGGGGGAAACCCCATCGGCTTTGTATCCGCCTCAAGAGGCGGGGTTTACATTGAATCAGACGTTAAGTCTTTGCGGTTGGTTATTGCAAAGCCTGAGTATATGCGCGGTGGAGGAGGACCCCAATGAGGTGCCGTTTGTAGTCCGCACCTCCCTCGAGATCATCCAAGGGATCAGCTGCATCGGCCAGGGCCTCGCCCGCATCGGCTAGCTGTCCCTTCACCTTATCTACCGGACCGAGCAACAGTGCCTCGGCCTTCTCGGACCGGCACGGTCTTGGACTGACACAGCCAACCACTGCCGTAGCCTCCCGAACCACACTCCCCGTGTCGTCCATATTCATCACCAGGGCCAGACCAAGCAGGGGGCGCTCGCGGACCTGGAACTTGAGATAGGCGGCCCGCTGGGATTTTGCCGGGAGAGGGATTTCGATCGCGGTCAGGATCTCGTCGGGGCCAAGGGTTGTTTCGTAGGCCCCTACGATTAGCTCATCTATCGGAAGGGTCTTCTCTCCCGCCAGTCCTTGAATCCGCGTCCGCGCCTTCAGACCGATCAGGAGGGTAGCCGGGTCTGAGTGGGGCTCGGCAAAGCAGAGATTCCCCCCTAAGGTCCCGGTTGCCCGAACCCTCACGTTGGCTACATGCGCCGCCATTTCCGCCATTACGGGAATTTTTTCTCTTACGAGAGCTGATCTCTCGATGGCACGATGGGTAGCGGTAGTCCCGATTCTGAGATAGGAATCCTGAAAGTCAATTTTATCGAGACCGGGAACGGTCTTGGCATCCACCAGATGCTCGTAGCGTAAGAGATCATGCTTCATGGCGAGAAGGAGTTCCGTCCCGCCCGCATAAAGCCGCGCCTTCTCACCGTAATGGTCTAGCAACTCGGAAGCCTCGCTGACCCTCTGTGGCTGATGGAGGGCAAAGCGCCTTAGCGGCATCATGATTTCTTTTTCTCCCCTCGCGCCTCCTTAAGCGCCCGCCAGACTTTCTCCGGGGTCAGAGGCGCACTGCGTATGCGAACTCCGGTCGCCCCATAAAGCGCGTTGGCCACATTGGCCGCCATCGCATTGAGCGAGGCCTCGCCGCCCCCTTTGGCGCCGTAAGGCCCTACGCCATCCCGATTCTGAACAAGGTGCAGCTGCACATCAGGTGGTAGATCCGAGAATCGCGGCACCCTGTACTCAAGCAGAGAGCCATTCATCAGTTGCGGCCCGTCAAAGACCAGCTCCTCGAAGAGACCGATACCCATGCCCATGGTGGCGGCCCCAATGTCCTGTCCCTCCGCGAGCGCTGGATTGATCGCCAGACCGACATCTCCCGACGTCCCCAGCCTCTCCATGCGGATGCGACCTGTCTCCTCGTCCACCGAAATCTCCACGCCCGTAGAGGCCGTCTCCCAGAATACCGGCAGCTTGGCAAAATCCCCCGACTTACGGATATAGGCTCGCCCGATCACCTCACCGTCAGGAAGGCCATAGTAACGGGTTAGAACTTCAGACCAGGTAAGACGCGCCTCACCGCAATGAATTCCCCCTCGTGTTACTTCAATCTCTTTTTCCTTTACTTTGAGTACGTCAGCGGCCATTCGAACCATCTGGTCAATAGCCTCCCGGCTTGCATCCAGAACCGCTCGACCCATCAGCGTGGTGGTGCGGCTGGCCCCTGTAGAGCGATCGTAAGGAGTTATTGCGGTGTCGGAGGCAATCACGCGGACACTCTCAAAAGGAACACCGAGCTCTTCCGCAACGATCTGGGGTATCACGGTATGGCTCCCCTGCCCGAGTTCGGTACTCCCCATCATGATCGAGACGGATCCGTCGGCATGAACCCGAACGGCCGTCGAGGTGAGAGGGTAGGCCCCGGCGTCACTCACGGAACAACCGATGCTCCGTCCGTGACCTTTGGGCAAAGGATCCTTCCAATGGATGGAATTTGCCACGAGATCGAGGTCCTCTTTCAAGCTGCCGTCAAAGGGACGCATCTTGGGAAAGAACTCCTGCCCGCCC
>JAZFYO010000408.1:0-2531 GCA_036443615.1 Binatia bacterium
CGGGGTTCAAACCCCGTAGTCGATATAACTTGATTATTGACGAAATCGAACATGGCTATTGAGTTCTCTCCTGATAAATTGAACCGAGTTAACGAGCTTATCAGCCGCTACCCTCACAAGGAGGCGGCCACTCTTCCGGTCCTTTATCTGGCACAGGAAGAGTTTGGCTACCTGAGCCCGGAATCAATCGAATATGTAGCCAAATTAATGGGAATCCCGACAGCACGTCTTTATGGGACGGTCAGCTTTTACAGCTTGCTGTACATGAAGCCAATGGGGAGACACCACATTCAGGTCTGTCGCACTCTTCCCTGTGCACTTGTAGGGGCGGAAAAGATCACCGACTTCCTGAAAAAGAAATTGGGCATCAACTCAGGCGAGACGACATCTGATGGAGTGTTCACCCTCTCTGAGGTGGAGTGTCTGGCCTCTTGTGGCACCGGTCCTATGATGCAGATCAACGATGAATACTACGAGAACCTCTCAGAAGAGAAGGTCGCGAAGATCTTGGAAACCCTGAAATAAACGTCCGTTTGAATTTTCTGGAATTGTAATGAGCCGCTCTGTTTAGGATTCATGGAAAAGATTCTCCTACGCAATATTGAGGTCCAAGACTCCCATACCCTCTCGGTCTACGAGTCCCGCGGTGGATATCGTGCGCTCCAAAGGGTCCTGAGAGAGATGACCCCAGAGAAGGTTACTGAGGTGGTCAGTGCCTCAGGTCTCAGGGGGCGAGGCGGAGCGGGTTTCCCGACAGGAAGGAAATGGAGCTTTGTGCCGAAGGACAACCCGAAACCAAAATATCTTGTCTGCAACGCCGACGAAAGTGAACCAGGCACCTTCAAGGACCGAGTCTTGATCGAGAGAGATCCCCATGCGGTCATCGAAGGGACCATCCTTGCTTCCTACGCCATTCAATCCCATTTGGCTTTCATCTACATACGGGGCGAGTTTGCTTTTGGGTACAGAGTGCTGGAAAAGGCCGTCGAGGAAGTTAGGCAAGCCGGTTATATTGGCAAGAACATCCTCGAGTCAGGATATGACCTGGAGCTTATCATCCACCGAGGAGCTGGTGCTTACATCTGCGGTGAGGAGACAGCCTTGCTCTCATCACTGGAAGGGCAAAAGGGCTGGCCTAAGCTCAAGCCCCCTTTTCCTGCTACCCATGGACTCTTCGGTTGTCCGACCGTGGTGAACAATGTGGAGACCCTAGCTGTGCTCCCCTGGATCATTGATCAGGGTGCCGCTAAATATGCCGCCCTGGGAACGGAGAGAAGCAAAGGAACGAAACTCTTAAGCGTTTGCGGTCAGATCCGAAGGCCTGGAGTTTATGAAGTCGAGATGGGTTACCCTCTCAAGCGTTTTTTAGAAGAGGACTGCGGAGGCCCCCACGAGGGAAGAAGACTGAAGGGCGTTATCCCGGGTGGGTCGTCGGTGCCGATACTGCACTGGGATGAAATTGAGGAGGTCCAATTGGACTATGAATCGATTCAGGCGGCCGGGAGTCTCTTAGGATCAGGAGGAGTTATCGTTATCGATGACTCGACCTGTATGGTCAAGGCAGCCTGCAATATCGCCCATTTTTACGCCCACGAGTCTTGCGGCCAGTGCACGCCATGCCGTGAAGGGTGCCACTGGTTGCAAAAAATATTCTGGCGCATCGAGAACGGTCAGGGAAACGACAAGGATTTGGATTTAGTTGTGACCGTAAGCAGCCACATCATGGGTAACACCATCTGTCCTTTGGGGGACGCGGCCGCTATGCCTGCGGCGGCCTTCATTAAAAAATATCGGGAAGAATTTGAATACCACATCGCCCATAAGAAATGCATGGTTTAGTTTAGGGCTGCCAGCTTTCGGTCAAAAAACCGGATGCTGACTATTGAGGGCTGATTGCTATTTAAAAACATGGACGCGGTTAAAATAACAATCGACGGAAAAGAAATAGAAACAGCCAGGGAAAAGACCATCATCGAGGCGGCCGCCGACGCAGGTATTTCCATCCCCCATTACTGTTACCACCCTAAACTCTCCATCGCGGGCAATTGTCGGATGTGCCTGGTGGAAATAGAGAAGATGCCTAAACTCCAGATTGCCTGCAACAGCAAGGTGAACGAGGGAATGGTTGTGAAGACCCAGAGCCCGCAGGTCCTGGAGGCTCAAAAGGCCGTTATGGAGTTTCTTCTCATCAACCATCCTCTGGACTGCCCGATCTGTGACCAGGCAGGGGAATGCCAGCTGCAGAATTACTACATGGAACATAGCCTTCTGGAAAGTCAATTCCTCGAGCGGAAAGAGCAAAATCGGAAGCGCGAGATCTTTGGTCCAAATGTCGTCTTTGATGCCGAGCGGTGCATCAAATGCACTCGTTGTGTCCGTTTTCTCGAAGAGGTTACCCACACCGACGAGCTGACTGTCATCAACCGGGGAGACCGCTCCACCATCGCCCTCTTCCCAGAAAAAATTTTAGACAATCCCCTCTCCGCAAATGTGAATGACATTTGCCCGGTGGGTGCGCTGACGGACCGCGA
>JAZFYO010000409.1:0-6274 GCA_036443615.1 Binatia bacterium
TACGCGTTTCAATCAAAAGAATTTCGGATCGGGGTTAACTGCTCGCTTCGGGCAGCCTCGAAACGTGACATAGACTGCCGCAAGCGCACGGTCGAGGGGTGCGAGGTTGAAAGCCGTGGGCACCCGACCGTCCAGGTTTCCTCAGGCCCCTACCTCAGGTGATAGCACGCCGGGGCAGGATCGGGTGGGGTCCTCAAGGCACAGGCCCACTACCCACGGTTGGAGACCTCGTACCCCGAGAAAAACCAAACAAGACCCAGCAGGGTCGCTACGAGAGGCCCGTGGAGCGAAGGAAATCCCCGAAGCCCTAAGTAACAGGAATGGAGAGGGTGCAATCGCCATCTCCCCCAGTCGAACACGGTCAAAGAGACATCTCGCACCACACATTCTGACGGAGAGGCGATAAAGTTTTGAGGGAGAAGAAAACATTCATTTCATCGATCTCAGGATCGGTTCCATCACCTTCCACACGTTTTCCGCGACAATTTTGTGTCCCTCCACGTCAGGATGGATACCGTCGGCCAAGTTTAACTCCTCTACTCCCCCGACGCCTTCCAGCAAAAATGGTATGAAGAAGGCGCCGTTTTTCTTTGCAAGATCAGGGAAAATTGCCTTAAATTGCGAGGCATAACCTTCCCCCAGGTTTGGCGGCAGCTGCATACCCGCAAGCACAACACTGACATTCGGATTGTGTTCTTTCGTTCGCTCGATGATAGCCTGCAAATTTTGCCTGGTCACCTTCGGGGCGACGCCGCGTAGTCCATCGTTGGCACCCAATTCGAGAACCAGTACATGAACCTTGCGGCTCAACAACCAATCGAGGCGTCTCAACCCACCTGCCGTCGTATCCCCGCCTTGTCCGGCGTTGATGACCTCAAAATTCCATCCCAGAGAATCGATTTTCTCCTGAATCAGTGCTGGAAAAGCCTGATCACGGTCTAATCCATATCCGGCGGTCAGGCTGTTCCCCAGGAATAGTATCGCCTTCCGCTCGGCGGCATCAGCCTCGACCGCTGACACCAAAAGGACAAGACCCAGGAAACACCACAGGATAGCGAAGTAAACCCCGTACCACGGACTTACGTCCGTGGCTTTGGGGCACTCCCCTCGCGGGGAGTTCAGAATATTCATCCCCGCGCTCACGCACGGGGCGTTCTGTGGTACGAGGTAAATATCTTTCATCTTTAGTCAAATAATGTATCTATTAGGGTACTGTATACTGATTTTCTACAATTCAAAGTCTCTCTAAGCCAACACTATGAAGGATCCTATTATATTAAAGACCGACAAGCTGACTAAGACCTATAAGAGCGGTAATGTGAGAATAACGGTCCTCGACAATGTCTCTTTCGCGATGGAGAAGGGCAGCACCTGTGCCATCCTTGGACCGTCCGGCAGCGGCAAGACAACCCTCCTGGCATTGTGCGCTGGACTGGATCGCCCCAGTTCCGGGTTCGTGAGTCTGAACGGAATCCAGTTCAACCATTTAAACGAAGACGACCTTGCCGATGTCCGCAATAAATACACCGGATTTGTGTTTCAGACATTCCAGCTGATTCCTACTCTCACTGCCCTGGAAAACGTCATGGTGCCTGCAGAGATTTGCGGGACGCCCAATGCCAAAGGCCGCGCCATGGAACTGATGGAGCAGGTGAGCTTGGGAGACCGGATGCATCACTACCCGCTGCAGCTTTCGGGTGGCGAGCAGCAGCGCGTTGCTATAGCCCGTGCCTTTATCAACCGCCCCCAGATCCTCTTCGCCGACGAGCCGACCGGCAACCTCGACCGCGAAACGGGCGACATGATCATTAACCTGCTCTTTGAACTGAACACGGTGGCGGGCACAACGTTGATCTTGGTAACGCACGACATGGAACTGACCCAACATGTGACACGCATTATTCAGTTAAAGGGCGGAGTCATCATCTCGGATTCCCCCAACAATGATGAGGCCGCCAAGCCAATCTCCAAGTGACCTGCTCGTGAAGCTTTTGCCGCTATGGGATTAAAGCCCTTTTTAGAACCCTGGGTTTGGAGGATGGCTTGGCGAGACAGCCGTACCAGCCGAGGAAGGCTTCTCTACTCCATCACTTCCATCACTCTGGGAATAGCGGCACTAGTCGCTATCAGCTCTTTCGGCGACAACATCAAAGTGTCTATTCACAATCAGTCCAAGGCCCTGCTGGGTGCCGATCTGGTCATTAAGAGCCGGCGGCCCTTTGGCAAAGAGACGCTGGAGCTGATCCGTTCGTTGGGTGGAGAGCAGTCCCGCCAAGTAAACTTTTCCTCCATGGTCTACTTTCCCAAGAGCGGGTCCTCGCGGCTTGCAAGTGTCAGGGCCCTGGATGGGGATTTTCCATACTACGGCGCGATAAAAACCGTACCTGCAAGTGCTGCCAGGAATTTTCAAAAGAGAGGCACCGACGCGCTTGTCGAAGACAACCTGATGCTGCAGTTCGACGCCCAGGTAGGTGATTCCATCGCCATCGGCGCCCTTACCTTCCGAATAGCGGGCAGGCTGAAAAAAATGCCGGGAGAGACTCTGGCGGCCGGCCTTATAAAGCCTCGGGTTTACATACCTATGGCCTACCTGGGCAGAACAAAACTCATACGCAAAGGCAGCATCGCCAGATACAGGGTTTATTTCAAGTTTGATCCTGAGCGCGAAACGGAGCAGCTTCTTCAGACGATACAGCCCCATCTACGCAAGAACAGGCTCAGGGCCGACACGGTCCAGGAGCGGAAAGAAAGGTTAGGCAGGATTTTCGAAAACCTATCTCACTTTCTGAACCTGGCCGGATTTATTGCCTTACTGCTTGGCGGCGTCGGCGTGGCCAGCGGGATCCATGTCTACACCAAACAGAAGATTGGGACCGTTGCCCTTCTTCGCTGTGTGGGGGCCAAGGCGGGACAGACCTTCGCCGTCTACCTCATACAGGCAGCTGCTATGGGACTCGCAGGGGTCTGTTTGGGCACCCTGATCGGAATGGGCGTGCAGTTATTTCTCCCAAGTATCCTCAGCGATTTTCTACCCGTAAAGATAACTGTTTTTATTTCATGGAGAGCCATTTTGTTGGGCGCTTCCATTGGTCTGGTCATCTCCCTGCTTTTTGTTTTACTGCCGTTGATATCGGTCAGGAAAATCTCTCCGCTTCTCACCCTGCGATCTGCCCTCGAAGAGTCGGACTCACAGAAGGACCCGCTTCGCTGGTTCCTCTACTTTCTGATCGCCGCAGCAATCGGCCTGTTTGCCCTGGCACAAACCCGGGTTTGGTATCAGGGACTGTGGTATGCCGCCGGACTTTGCGTAGCCTTTGGGTTCCTCACAGGGATGGGAAAGCTTTTGATGAATCTCGCGAGGAATTATCTTTCCAACTCCTGGAGCTACGTCTGGCGCCAGGGCCTGGCAAACCTTTACCGCCCGAACAATCAAACCGTCATTGTCATGCTGGCAATCGGTCTGGGTACCTTTTTTATCATAACCATCCAACTGTCGCGGAATATGCTGCTGGAGCATGTCTCGCTTGCGAGCGGGGAAAACAATCCCAACATGGTTCTGCTCGACATTCAGGCAGATCAGAGAGAGGATCTCAGAGACCTTCTGAAGGCCTTCGACCTCCCCGTACTTGAGGAGACCCCCATTGTCACCATGCGTCTGGCATCGATCAAAGGCAGGAGCGTTCAAGAAATCCGTGAAGCCCCAAAACCAGATATCCCGCATTGGGCCCTTAGAAGGGAATACCACTCGACTTACCGATCCCATCTCACCAACACGGAAACCATTATTGCGGGTACCTGGCAAGGGAAATTGAATCAACGCTCAGATACAATCGCGGTTTCACTGGAGAAGGACATTGCCCATGACCTGGATGTGACTCTCGGTGATGATCTGACATTTGATATTAATGGCGTGTTGTTTAAAACTCGAGTGGGCAGCATCCGTGAAGTAAACTGGCATCGTATGCAGCCTAATTTCTTTGTTGTCTTTCCAACCGGCGTGCTTGAGAAAGCACCCAAATTTTATGTCCTCGTCACGAAAGTCCCTACGAATGAAATCACAGCCAAATTGCAGCGGACGGTAGTCCAAAAATTTCCCAATGTCTCCACCATCGACCTTACCCTGATCCTCAATACGGTGGATGCTGTCTTAGGCAGGGTGGCCTTCGCCATAAATTTTATTACCCTGCTCATCGTGCTGACGGGACTCATGGTTTTGGCCGGCGCAGTGATGAGCAGCCGGTATCAGCATCTCGGGGAGAGCGCGTTGTTAAGAACCCTGGGGGCCTCCCGGGCCCAGATTACAAAAATCCTCCTTATCGAGTACCTGTTCCTGGGAAGTTTTGCAGCAGTTACCGGGGTCCTTCTTGCCGTGGCCGCATGCTGGGCTTTGTCTTATTTCCTCTTTGAAGCTGTCTATTTGCCCGCGACACCGATCATCCTGGTTGGTCCTTTGGTCGTGATCGGAATAACCATCCTGATAGGAATGCTGAACAGTCGTGGCATCTGCGACCGGCCACCGCTGGAAGTCCTTCGCTCCGACGTGTAGTGCGAAGCGGTTTTCTCTCCCTATTCAGTTGCTGGGGGGCCGTGCGGGCACGACGGGCGGTGCAGGGGCAGGCCAATTACCGGTCAGATAGTCGTAGAGGTTGGCCGCACTGATCCTCATCACCGTTGCCTTCATAGCATCCTGGCCCACGTCCATGGGATATCGGTCTGTCATTTTGGTCAGTCGCGCAACGGCTTCGTCCTTTGTCATGCCTTGGTCGATGGCGCCCTTTACATAGTTCTTCCACTCCAAGATATAGGAGCCGTGCTCGTCCAGGAAGTCCTTGCCGCACACGGCGCCGTGGCCGGGCACGAAGACCTCTTCATCAAGCTTGCGCAGCGACTCCAGGGCCACCAGCCAAAGGTCGGGATTGGCCTCGTGCAGCCAGGGCTGGACCTTGTAGAAGATGTTGTCGCTGGTAAACACCACGCCCTCTTCTTTGATGCAAATGGCCGCCTGGTAAAGGGTGTGACCCGGCATGTGGATCATATTGAAGGTGTGCCCTCCCACATGGAGGGTCATACCGTTCCTGAAAGTAATAATCGGTGGATTGGGCCTATATCCGTCCAGCAGCCTTGGCTCTTCGGGCCCAAATGTCCCCACTCGAGCCACGTGCTGCTCCATGTCGGTATTGAGTATCCGTGTCCTTACGCCCTCGTGGGCTATCACGGGCACGTCAAAGAATGCACTTCCAGTCCAGTGATCGCCGTGGGGCTCTGTGTTTATGATGTAACGGAGCTTCCCTCGATTTTCGATCTCCGCCTTCAGCTTGAGGGCATCGCTGGGTTTGTGGGGGCTGTCGATCATGACGATGCCGTCGGAAGTGGTCACGATCCCGAAGTTGCAACCCCTGACCTGGGTTTCCACGAATACGTTCCCGGTAACCTGTTGCATGGTGCTCCTCCTTAAAAGTGCCCTACTATCGATCTTTGCCAAGTGTGTCAACAATAGCTGGAGAAAAAAATCGTAATTTTCAACCCCAGCAGGATTGTACCTTCATTTTCCTCGCCGCCATATCTCTGCGACCTCACCTGATGTGGAGAGGTCAAAGAAGGTCCCCTCGATAAGCCTCAAGGCCAATTCGTGCAGCTCGCGGCTTCTGGACCCGACGCAGTCCCGAAGCACGACGATGTCGTATCCCAGGTTGCGCCCCGTCCTGGCGGTGCCCTCGACGCCTCCCTCGGTAGCCACTCCACCGATCAATATCGTCCGGATGGATTTGCTCCTCAGCACGGAGTCAAAATCTGTCCCGATAAAACCGTCGGGTCTTCTCTTCTGGAAAACAACATCCTGGGGATCGGGTCTCAGCTCATCGACGATATCCTTTCCGTGTGGATCCGGTTTTTGCTTTAAAAGCTGAGCGAGGTCGGCAGCCTTCGCCCTTTTTATCCGGACCCGAACCCAAGGCCCTGCCTCTTCCTTTTCCAGGTCAAAGGGGACTTGTTGCGAATAGATGACCGGTACTCCAACTTCCCGTGCCGCCGCCTTCAGCGACTTTATGTTGGTCACTATCTCTTTATAGTTGAAGGCATTCGGTGCAATGGCGTTTTCCATATCCCATAAAAGCAGTACCGTCCTCGCGGGATCAACAATTTCCGCCAAAGTGTTCGGTATTTTTTTTCCAGCAAGCTCTAACATGACCGCACCTCCAGTGATTGAAATTCATAACGAAGCTATTCGATGACCGTCCACGGCGTCAAGATGAGTATGGCCCTTTTACGAAAAGTA
>JAZFYO010000410.1:0-3809 GCA_036443615.1 Binatia bacterium
ATTTTGAGACCCCAAAGGACAGCAAGAGCTATCGCGACAATGCTTATAGTGACAGCAAAAAACGGCGACCGCGTGTGCCGATCCTCATAGCGTCCCTGCCAAGCCATTCAAATTCCCTTCATTTGACCGCTGAGCTCAAATTGAACCTTGGTTTTTTTAACCTTCACTTCTTCTCGCCTGGGATCAGCACCACTTTCCGTAGAGGCCTCTTCAACAGTCGACATATTAAGAGGAAGCAGCTCAATCTTCTCCAAATGGAGGGAGCTTTTTAAACCCTGGTAAAAGCGGTTAAAGGCAACCTGCGCCTTATAGCCGCTGGTCGAGACGACCTCCCCCTTAACACCGATGAGCCACTTTTCATCAACTTTACGAACTCTCATCGACTGAAGCACTAACCCTGGAGGAACAAGGTCACTCATAGTCTTAAAGAGAACAATCCATGACGGCTCCCCAATCGCCTTCAAACCTAGAGATTGTTCCAGGAGTATTTGACTTTCGTGTAGCGGTCGACTTTCTCGAGCTGCCCGAATAGCAGGAAGCCACTGGGCATACAGGGTAGCCCTCTCTCCCAAGAGTCTCTCATAAGACCGCCCCATTCGAAGCAAAAATAGATGAAAACCGATCAGGACCAACAGTATCAACATCACAGAAACCGGCCGGCGAACAAAAGACACATCCACCGTAGGCCATCTAATCACCAATCTCCGTTCTTCTTTGGGAACCAGATTGATTTTTGTCCGGACAGAGGCGGCAGCTACAAGACCGAGCGGAATTACAAACGACGGAAAGAGATCCCGAAAAATTTTGGCCCGCTCTTCTAAAGGGTCTAAATCCAGACCCTGACCCGGGTGGACGATCGCTCCTTCAGTCCTTATCTCCCTCTGTAAGCACGCCTTGAGCTCTTGCAAACCTTTTTCTCCAGCCAGGAGAAACTCAATCGCACGCCCCTCCCTAAATTGCTGCCTAAAGTAAAGGAGGGCCCGATTGGCTTCCCTCGTAGCCTCACCGACAAAAGCATTTAATCCTGCACCCGACGTTGTACTGGTAAATTCCCGATAGAAACTCCACACGCCGTCTTTAATCCCCAGAAGATACCCTCGCTGCCCATCTAGATAAAGGAAAATACGTAGCCCCACCTCGCCCCCCTCAACACACTTGAGCACGCGCAGTAACGATACAGGAGCCGTGGTGATCAAGGCCGGCTTGAGGTGACACTGATCCAGAAGCCTCCGCACTTCATCTACTTGAGACCTCGGAGCCATAGCAACCAAAACTCGGAGTTGTCTGAGGTTCCCCGATACACTTTCTTCAGTCACCTCCCAGTCGAAAACGAGGTCCTTCTGATCGCCCCCCCCGACCGTCTGTACCTCTCTCTCCACAACCACACCCAACTCCTTCAGGGGCATGATCGGGAACTCCAGCAGCCGGTGCACTACTCCAGGTCCAGAAAGGCTGATGGCTGCTGGACAGGACCGAAAACCCCTTCGTGAAATGAGCGCCTCCAATTGCTGAGCGACGTTCTCCGAATTGGCGACTAGAATTTCCTCCGTGGCAAAATCGTATACTCGGAGTGAAGGTCCCGAAACGGCACCGCGAACAACACGAAGCCGATCCAATCCCATCTCAACCCCTAATACCCCTGTTTTGCCAAAGGCCATTCTTACCTCCGACCAATCCCTCCCAGGGTGCTGTATAACGGGATAAAAACAGAGAGCGCGATGCCTAGAACAATGATCGCAAGGGTAACAATGATCAGAGGCTCCAAGATCGCAAAAAGCCTCTTGACCTTAGCAGGGATTTCTCGATCGTAATACTCCGTGACCCTTGCCAAGCTGGTATCGATCGTACCCGTACTCTCTCCAACAAAAACCATGCGCGTGACCAGCGGAGGAAAGACCCCAGTGTCTTGAAGAGAACGCCAAAGCGAAACACCTTGGATGACCTTCTCTCTTGTCTCACGGACCGCCTGAGCGATGACAGCGTTTCCCACAACCCTTTCGGTAATGGAGAGAGTCTGAATGATATCAATTCCCGCTCCCAAAAGCGTTCCGAGGTGATGAGCGAAACGGGAAAGACAGATCATTTCCAAAAGCATCCCGACCACTGGAAGCCTCAGCTTGACAGCATCCACGATGAATCGCCCAACCTCGCTTGCCTTAAGGAGACGAATGAGGAGAAAAAAGCTCACGATTGCCAGCAGTATCAAATACCAACCATTATGCACGAGATCCCCCGCCGCAATCACAATACGCGTAATGAGAGGTAGCGGAACATCAAGCTTTTCTATCACTGGAAGGATGCGAGGGAAGACAAACCCCAAAAGGAGGCCTATGACAAGCAATACGGCCAACAACACGATTGTAGGATAAATGGTTGCCCTTTGAATCTCAGAGGCCAAATCGTCCTGCCATTCGAGAAACCGAATGAGATGCTGAAGAACCTTATCGAGGCTTCCACTTGTTTCTCCTGCCTTAACCACGCTTGTATAGATCTGATCGAAGATGTGCGGGTGGCGCGAAAGGGCAGCCGAGAGGCTGGTCCCGCCTCGCAGATCTTCCACGATGACCAGAATAGCCCTCTTCAGAACACGGTTTGTAGTCTGAACCTCAAGATCCTCAAAGGCTTGTAGAATTGGAATCCCAGCACCTACAGCAGTGACCAGATGGACAGTGAAGGTGATCAGCTCCCTCCTCTTGACAGGACGCGTTACATAGATGGGGGTTGAAGCCTTCTCCGGTTTGCCATCCACCAGGTAGAGATCCATCCCCCGAAGCGTTAAAGCAAGCTGCTCCTCATCCTCGGCAAGCATGACCCCGCCCACTTTTTCTCCCGCCCAATTCCTGGCGTGGTACTTAAAGCGCGGCATCGCTCACGACTTTCGCAGGACCGTCACAATATCGGGATGACATTTGAGATAGGCACCTTGATAGTGGGGGTTTAAATTTCGCAAGTGGGTACCCGTATCTACCTTAGATTCTCTGTGGGTGACTCCTACTCGCTTGTGCTCTTGCATTATCAGGGCTTATGGTTTGGATACGCTGGTATATTCGGATGGCGGGGTAAGACACAATTTAGCCTATTATAAAAACCCAGTTTATAAATAGGTTTTAATTTAGCCCAGTATAATCAACAGATTACAGATGTCAACCTGACAGGGTCTCTCCGTCAGAAAGTGTGGTGCGAGATGTCTCTTTGACTGTGTCCGACTATGGGAGAGATGGCGATTGCACCCTCTCCATTCCAGTTACTTAGGGCTTCGGGGACTTCCTTCGCTCCACGGGACCCTCCCGCAGCGAACCTGCCGGGGCTTGCTTGGTTGTCCTCGGGGCACGAGGTCTCCAGCCGTGGGCAATGGGCCGCTACCATTAGGGCCCCGCCCGATCCTGCCCCAAGGGTGCTTTATTCCGCAGATAAGGGCCTGCACTAACCTGAACGTTCACGTGCCCACGGCTTTCAACCTCGCACCCCTCTGACCGTGCACTTGCGACTGTCTATCTTTGGTGTTTTGCTCAGCAAGCCCCCTCAGCCCACACCCGATGCAAAGGGAGCTGGCGTGCCTGAGCGAAAGATTGGTCCTGAGGCGTTGGCAGCCTCTGCGAAGCTGAGGAAAAGCAGCATCGAGTGTTTGAGCGCAGCGAGTTTCGCGGCTGCCCGAGGCGAGCAGCTTAGGGTTCCCGCCGAGGGGCCACTGAAGCGAAGGGATGGCAGCTCCTGTAAAAGCACGGTCAATCCCTTACCAGGACTGGGGTTCGCAACTCATGGAACCACAATTTTCTCGGTAGAGCCCCTGACAGGCACACCCGGCAAGC
>JAZFYO010000411.1:0-3667 GCA_036443615.1 Binatia bacterium
CTTTGGCTCGCTTGCTTTTGCTGAGTTCTTCGTTGGTTTAGTTTTCGACGTCCCTGCGTCGATGCCTGTAATCTTAAGCGAGGTGAAGTCTTGGCGGTGACCCTGTTTGCGCCGATAATTCTTCCTACGCTTGTGCTTGAAGATGGTAATCTTTTTGCCACGCCCGTGGCCGACGATGTTTCCCGTAACGGTGGCGCCTTCCACAGTGGGCTCTCCCAGGGTCAAGCTTCCCTCGTTATTGTTGACCAGGAGAACCTCATCGAAAGTAATCGCTTCGCCCACCTCTCCAGGGAGGCGCTCCACGCGGATGGTGTCGCCCTCTTGGACCTTAAGCTGTTTTCCGCCAACGGCTATAATTGCATACACGACCTATAATCTCCTCAGCTACACCAAATGTACCACCTATGAATCCTAAATTCCAACACCTAATCTGTCAAGGTTATTCATCTATGACGGTTTACGGTCTAAAACTTTGAAAGACGATCAGCCAAGAGCAGGGGCTCGGGGTGTTTAGCGCGCCTGCAGCAGGCCAACTTGCTTGTGACATCAGATGGGATAGTTTTGAAAGGACAAGGCCGGTTTCTACTTCCTGGGTACCTGGGTAGAAGTATCGGATGTGGCGAATGGCGTCCTATGTTCAGATATCAGAACGTGGTAAGGTGATATCCTGTTAATGGTCAATTCGGCTACATTCTGTATAATTTCAACCTTTTTTTGTACCGCTTGTGTCATTGCGGGCGTATACGTAGCCGCTAGCAAACTCACCCCGGAGTTACGCAGTCGTCGTACTGTGGAAGTAACGGTCCTGGCTATTCTGTGGTTAATCTTTACCGCACTGCTTGGGCTCTCAGGATTTCTTGGAAACTTTTCTGGCATGCCCCCACGGTTAATGCTCTTCTTGCTCTTAGTGCTTGGAACAAGCACCCTCTTCGTTTTTTCCCGATGGGGAACCCTTCTCCGCGACGGATTGAGCTTGAGCACCCTCGTAGCATTTCACTTGTTCCGCGTGTTGCCGGAAACACTCCTCTTCCTTGCCTATAAAGAAGGGATAGCTCCTGTTCAGATGTCATTTGTTGGTCATAACTTTGACATCTATTCCGCACTCGCTGCGCCTGTGGCGGCTTTTCTAATTAAAAAGGGTGATAATAAATTCTGGGCGAGAGCGGTTGCCTGGGGTTGGAACGTTATTGGTCTCTGTTTGCTTTTCGGCGTTTTGACGGTTGCCGTTCTATCGACACCCACGCCGTTTCGGATGTATGACAACGAGCCTGCAAATACTTTTGTCGCTACATTTCCGTATGTTTGGCTACCTGGCGTACTTGTTTTCCTGGCGTTCGGGGGACACGTCCTCGTCGTTCGCAAATTATTGAGGGAGAAATAACGGGAGAGCTCAAGATAAGATTGAGGCGTATAGCCCAACACCAGCGGAAATCATGAAGGTCTACAATAAAACTCAATTACCTATATCACGATGAGAAATCAACTATCCCACCGCCTATCCGAGGGACACCTTTCGCGAAAATTCGCCTGAGGCGGGCTTGTGGTGTCGGGGGCTGTCCGCCTCAGGCGGACCTTAGGCGGAACTACCCCTTATTTCAGATCTAGAACTTTGAAAGCCGGTCGGCCAGGCGGAGGGGCTCGTTTTCCTGAACGAAAGGGCCCCTGAAAGGGCCAGGGGCTCTCGATCCGGGGCATCGAGAAGTGCCTAGAGACCTACGCCCGAAATAGTGGCGTGGCGGACGGCCGCCACCGGCTGCCTGGGAGCGATATTGTAGCGTGGCCTCAGCGACGGTGCCGTTCGGACTTGGAACAGCTCTGCCATGGCTTCGGTAGGGGTCGCGAGCGTGTAACGTCCGCATATGGCTTAAGTTTACAGGAACGGTAACAGGAAGGCTAGGAAGACCACCACGGCCCCTTTCCTAAATCGCTCGCACCTTCTCGCCCGACGGCATTCATCGCGGCATCCTACAAGCTGAAGAGAAACTTCCAGAGGATCTGTCCCCATGACAGGCCCATTACGCGCTCGGGATTGTGGACGAAAAAATATTCTAACTTGAAAACACCGTAGATTCCGATCACAGAGGTCACATTTCGGAGGGGTGTAAAAAGGGGAGCCAATAAGTCCCCTTTTCGGACCTTATCAATAACGTCAATGAAGGATTCTCCCATAAGTCTGACAAGAACATTGAGCCCGACCATGATAATCAGTGTTAATAAAACCCACCAAATTCCACTATGCCCTCGTAGTTTATTGATGAGCGGAGAGAATAAAAGGATTGACCATAAAAAATACAATGATGGAAAAGGCAAAGTTGCAGAAAGCCTCGACTAACGTTGTCATGCTATCCCAAAAAGCCCTCATCATTCTTCCTCCAATGAACATCGGGACGATGTTATCTTGCTGCAGAAACTGGGCTCTAGGCCTTTGCTCGAAGAGGATAAGCCTATCTTTATTATACTCCGGACTCATCCAGGGCGACCCCGACCTACCCTTAATTTGGGTAGCTCATCCGCCTGAGGCGGACAACCCCGAATACCCCTTATTTCAGATCTAGAATTTTGAAAGCCGGTCGGCCAGGCGGAGGGGCTCGGGGTGTTTCGTACGAAGGCAGCAGGCCAGGACGATCTCGACGGCTTGCTTGAGCGAGACCTTGTGGCCCACCGAGACGTAAAGGGGCTTGCAGCGCTCCCGCGTGGTTACGGCTGCGCCCAGGATCTCTTCTCCATCGGCATAGGTCAAAAGCTCCCAGGCGCCTTTCTTCGGCCCTGGGGTGGAGGAGACCTTCCCGTAGAGCTTCGACTTGGCGCACCCGATCGTCGGCCGCCCTATCCAGAGACCAAGGTGGCAGGCGAGGCCAAACCGCCTGGGGTGAGCGAAGCCCTGGCCATCCACCAGCAGGCAGTCGATGGGATGGGTTAGATGGGATAAGGCCGTAAGCGCAACCGGCGCCTCCCTGAAGCTTAGCAGACCGGGGACGTATGGAAACCGGACCGGCGCCTCGGCCACTCTCTCCTCGAGAACCTCCATGCCAGGCCAGCGGCAGACCACCGCGGCCGCCCGGGCCTTCCCATCTTTGTAAGCGACGTCAACGCCGGTGACCCAGCGGAGGAGCCTGACGGCTCCCCGTGTTACGACATCCGCGCGTAGCCGCTTTTGCACCGTAACAGCCTCTTTCGGCTCCAGCGGCCACTCGTGGAGCGGTTGTTTCTTCCCCATGCGCTTACCTTCTTGCGTTCTTCCCCCACTCCATGAAAATACCAAATTCTCTAAGAGCGGGCAACGGTATCTCCATAAATCTCTTGCGCCTGGGGCCTTAGCGTTCGTAGAATACCGGGCAAAAGGCAAGGAAATGGTGGGGGGATCATTGAGAAAGATGGAATTAGAAGCCAAAAGCCAGCGGGCGCTTTGCAGAGGGGGCCTTCCGGCGCGCAAATTGATGATAGGAATTTGCTGCTTGCTCCTGGCATCCTGCGCCTCAAACCGAATGGCGCCAGAGCAGCGCATGAAGCGGGCTCAGACCAGGGTCTTCGACGCAACTTACGATGAGGTCTTTCCAGCCGTCGTTGAGGTGTTGTCGCGGGATTACACGCTCGTTCGGGTGGACCGGGAGGAGGGAGCTGTCGAGACGGCCCCTAAATCCGATGTAGTCTTGAATACAAAGGAGTT
>JAZFYO010000412.1:0-2152 GCA_036443615.1 Binatia bacterium
AAGGAGCCCCACGGCAAGGGAAGCAGGCAGCATCAACCGAAAGGTGATGCGGTAAAATGTCGTCATTGTCCCGGCGCCTGAGGTGATGGAGGCCTCTTCCATAGAGGGGTCCATCGAACGAAAGGCCGCGGCCATAAACAAAAACGGCGTATAAAAATCGTCGATGCCGGAGACTAGGATCATCCCCAGCATACCAAAAGGGTCAAATGGCCCCGAGGTGAAGCCAAATAATTGTCTGAGATAGACATTGATCAGACCTGCCCTCGGGGATAGCAATAGAATCCAAGAGATCGTGAACAGGACACCGGGGATCATCAGGGCGCTCAGCACGGAGCTATAAATGAGACCCTTGAAAGTGATGTTGGTGCGCTCCGTGAGCCATGCCAGATAGGTGCCCAGAGAAAAGGAGATTGCTCCCGCACCCAATGAATAGATGATTGCATTGAAAATTGCTTGGTATAAGGAAGGGGTGCTAAAGGCTTCGATATAATTATTTAGGGTGAGGGGTGTCCAGCTTCCAGGCAGACCGCTTTGCAGGCTGCCGAATATCATCACCAGGACAGGGACAACTGTTAGGTACAGAACAATGAGGGTAATGGAGAAGAGGAAGGCTGTATCCCAATTGAAAAACTTTCTCATGGGAGCAGAGTGGATGCTGTCTAGGGGTGCCTTCAGAGAGCTTAAGGAACTCCGGAAACCCTTGGCTGACGAATCTTTACTCCGTTCTTGCGCAGTTCATCTTCGTACATTGCATAGATGGCAGGATCTTCATCTTCGTACTCTACCTGTACCGTCCCTCTTCCTTCTTCTCCACCCTGCAAGCCGATCTTGAGCGGGTGCTCCGGACTTCCGCCACGCCGCAGGGCGAGATAGCGGGCCGGTTCTTGACCCGTGTTGAAGTGTTGGTGATACCACTGCTCGGGAGGGGCGAACATGCCACCCTCCTTCCAGTTCACCCTCAAGCGCTCTTTTCCCTCCTGCCAGAGAAGCGAGTACCCTGTCCCACGCAAAATAATGACGTGCGCTCCTGGTCCATGATAGTGGGCCTTTTTGTAGGTCCCCACCTCAAACTCGGAGAGGTGCGCGGCCATGGTATGATCGCTCATCGAGAGATGAAAAGATTTCGCCCCGCTTCCCCGCGCCTTCCATTGCATGAGCTGGAACTGGAGGGTGTCCTCGATGAAATTGACTCTGGCAACCCGTCCTCCCAGATATTCGGGTTCAGGATCGAAGAAGTCCTCTTGCCCCTTGTAGCGATCGTCAAAGACGAACGGGTTGTCAAAGATATGTTTCTCGTTGTGATAGAGACTGAGAGTAAGAGGGGCATTGGTAACCATAAGCAGTCTGACTGGATGTTCCGAGTCGAGGTTCCGATGCTGATAGGGAACGTTAAGTGGCGGACCGAAGAGAGATCTCTTTTTCCACCGCAGCGTGCGCGCGGGATAGCCTGGCTGCTCAAACTTCGTCTCGCCGTTTCCGTCTACCACGAAAACCCAGGTTTCGAAGAGATGTCTAACCGTTTTGAGCGACTTCCCAGGCGGAATCTCCAGCAGCACTGCCGCGGTGATATAGGGGTCTGCAAGGTTAATGAAAGCGCCTTTCCCGCCAAAACGTCTCCATGGATCTAACTTCACGGTGGCAAGATCGTCCACGTGGAAGACCCTGTATATGGGGATCCCTTCCCTTTCCTGCCAGAGGTCGTAGAAGAGTTTCCTGCGCTCGAATTGAGTCGCTGTCAAATCTTTCGAACTCCTCTTGTTCAAAAATTAGAGTACGCTACGACTAAAAACATAGATAAGATGCCATGTCAAATCGAAGTATCAATGCGACACATTTGGAGGGATTGGAGCGTCTAGCCACGCCTGCATCTTCTGGTTTGGATTTTTTTCTTCTTGGCCATTCGATGCACCTCGACCGTTGCTCAACCTCAGTGGACGGACTCGTCGTCATCGTCGAAGATCGAAGGAATCCAGATCCATAAAAACTCGCTGATTAACACCCTAAATCCCCGGTGATTAAAAAAGGATCCAATACCAATGGGTGCAACAAGCACAGGCGTCCATGGGAAAAAGTAACGGGTCGTGTCAAAAGGTGAAAAGAATGCAATCCCCAACCCTCCGCTTGTCAAGGCATCGAGAAAGCCGTGTGAAGC
>JAZFYO010000413.1:0-2909 GCA_036443615.1 Binatia bacterium
GGAACATCGCGGTGCATAGGATTCTCGAGCGTCGGTGCTACAGTTAGGGAGTGGCCCCGTCAGGCTGGACGATTGGCTTCGGGGCCGGGGTCACCCTTGGACACCCCCTGATGACCGTGGGGAGGCCGTCAAGCCACTGAGAAGATTACAACTACAAATCCTTTCCCCGGAGGTTACTGGTTGTAATCCACACCGCAGTCGATAGAGGGTGGTGAAAGGACACGCTTAGCCGTACTGAAAATCAAAACGCCCTCCCGGGCCGTGCTCCGCCTGAGAGCGCGTCTGAGTTTGTGGTGCACCAACGATTGTGCCTGCGGTGGGCTGGGGCCTTATCCTCACCCCGATTCCATGCCTGCTTCTCCTGAAGAGGCCAAAGTATCGCTCGCTGCTCCAAAAGTGTCAAGGGCGCCGGGAGCGTCCCCCGGAGTCTTCGATCAGCGGCGAAGTCTTTTGACTCCTGAGCTTTGTCTCACGAACAAAGATCACAGAACCGTTTCGAGAAGATCGACGAACTTCGTGCTGAACCCATCTTCATCCGATTTTCTCGTTATGGCAGGATGTGCAGGTCTGAATAGGGTTTCAAATTTGCGAATAAGTCCTGATCCCGAGCCAACTTCTCTTAAGGAAATATCGCATAATACCAGAGATGGAAGCTGTGATACCCTCGAGTGAATAGCGCGCCTAAAATCCTCTGCGAATTTTTTATCAGTCTCAGGAAGACTCCATCCGATGATGACCAACACATGGGCCTCCTGTATACAAGCCTGTATATTCTTGTCTATAGACCAGAAAACAGGATGTCTCCTGTTTGTGGTGGGTATAGGAGGCACGATGAGCGGAGTCAGTAGCCTACCAACGGTATTACCTATATTCACGCGATCAAGATAAAAATCCGGGTTGTAGCTTATCTTTCCTGTTTCTTCACCAGAATCGGTCAGCAGCACAGGCTCCTTATCTGAAACGTGAAACCAAGAAAGAGAGCCGTTCGGTTTTAGAACGCTCACCGGAGAAGGAGAAGGGTCACCGAATGATCTTGCCTCGTAATGTCCGAACGCTCCACTCTCTGTCATAGCTTTGTGTGGTCGTGTGTATAAAAATGTATGTCCGTAGCCTCCTCCGGGATTCCATAGGCCGTTCTGCTGAAGAGATTTTTCAAGCCATAGGTCGTAGTTAAAGGAAATAAATGTTACCCGGAGATCCTCTCGCCCCCGAAGAAACTCGGCAAGCCTTTGATGAGGACCTGCAGAGAACTTCTTATCGATGTCTTGATCCTTATCAAGGTCGTTAAAGAAGGTGTTGATAGACATGATCAGACGTGATCGGGCATCATCCACATCAAATCCTTCCATTGTTTCAATCGTAGAGAGGATCCTTTCCAAATTGGCAGTCATACGTCCGTCATCGTTCTTGAAGACCTCTATGTAACTTTCGAGGTAGTTTTGCTGAGTCTCTTCAAGTGCAGTGGTAGAAAGACTTTTTTCCTTAAAACTATCAATCTCCCACCCTATTGTCCGAACACGCGTAGCCCACATTTCAGCATCAGGGTTGGGTGGGAACACTCTTGCTTCCTCGACACTAGCCAAGGGCAACCAATATTGTGTCTGCCTGCTAGCCTCCGTCTGCTTAACCCATTTCGCAAAATAATCGGACATGCAAGGAATCCTATCCGGACAAATGGTAGCAGACGCGCCCGCTCCAACTATGAAGACAATGGTTTTTTCAGCACGTTTATTTGCAGTCATTGCAGCCTTGGCTCCACAATTGTGAGTCTCACTGACCAGTCCATTGGGGGGGCCGTTTAGAGAGCAGGTACGTTGGGCCGTGCTTCGGCCGAGAAGGCGTTTGGATTGTCTGCTGCGCCAACGATTGTGCCTGAGGGTGGGCTAGAAGCTATGCCTACCCCAGTTTCCATCTCCGCTTTCCCTGTCAGGGGCTATAGCATCGCCAAAGACGTGGTCGGTGTCAAGATCTTGGTGCAATCCCCTTTGGTTATCGCGGGCAGGCCTTCAAGCGCCTGGGAAGATCACAACTACAAATCTTTGCCGAAGGTTACTGGCGGTAATCTACTCCGATCACGCGTAACGTTCGGGCATTGCCGAACCCACGAAGAGGGTTAGCCCTGACCGTTGACGGCTGAACGCTCACTTTCCTCGTTCGGCCCGCCCGATTAGCGCGTTCGACGGCAAAGTCGGGTCGAGCACCTTCCGGGCGCTCTCAACGCCTGCAACGGGCAGGGTTTCCGCATCGAGCAGACCGAGCTGCACGAGCACGCAGGCTTGATCCCAATAGATATGTTCGTGGGCAAGCTTGCCATCGCGGAACTGGCCGATAACGACAAGTGGGACCTCAACCCGCTTTCCGGTCGGAGGAATGCCCGGCAGCATCCAGTCCATTTTGATCGTATGGGTGAACTTGAAGATCATCTCATCGACGAGCCGGTCGTTGCCGATGATCCGTGAGATCGGGATTATCTCCGTGTCCGGGGGCATCTGAGGGATAAAACGCTTGCCGTAAAACTCCCGCAACTCATCTCGGCCCACAGCCCCGGTTAGCACCGGAATATGGTTGACGTAGGCGTCCTCGACCATGGTGTTGAGGGTGTCCTCAGTGTTGCACGTCTCAAACTCGTGCCTTATGTGCTCCTCCCAGAGATCAACCATAGCCTGCTGGGAGGGTGTGAGGCCTGCAACCGCCTGTAAGTTTTCTTGCTCGCTCATCATTCGCTCCTTTCTGCTTATTTCAGATGATGGTCTTTTGGGCATGCCATTTCGCCTAACGATTTCGGGGTTGCCGAACCCAGTGAGGCGACTTGCACGAAGCGCAGCGAAGTCGGCAACCCCGTGTTAGGCGATGTGGTGGCAACCAGCCTGCTCTATTTCCTGTCCTCCCTCTTGGAAGGGTGGACGGGA
>JAZFYO010000414.1:0-5922 GCA_036443615.1 Binatia bacterium
GTTTTTTCTACGGCCACTCAGGGTGTCAACGACTACGGTATGCAGTTTAAGGAGCGCTGCCCCCTGCCTTTCCTCGAGGAGGTCTCCAACACGGTGGTAGCGCTCAAGCACCTTGGTGACTTCGGCGAGGCAATACGAAAATTCAAAGAGGGTCGATTCAATCAAGACCATACCCCAAAACCCCTCGGGTCCCGGGAAAAGGATCTGCTGATATCCGGAATGGTACTCAACGAATGGGAATCCTATCAGGTGGTCGCCGGGTTCGGCCTACCCTTAGCAAAATCGACTTTAGTGACCTGCCTTCAAGAAGTGGCGCGGACGGCCGATGATATAGGCTATCCCGTGGCCGTCAAATTAGTAGCCCCGGGAATGACACACAAGACGGAGTTGGGTGCGGTCAGGGTCAACCTCAAAAGCTCCAAGGAAGCAAATCTAGCTGCGAAGGAAATGGAGTCCTTATTCAGGAAGGCCAGTCCGTGCGGCGCGGTGGAGGGCTTCCTTGTACAGGAAATGGTTGGTGGCGGGGTGGAAACAATTATAGGCGCAGTGAACGACCCCCAATACGGACCTGCAGTCATGTTCGGGCTGGGCGGTGAGTTTGTGGAAGTCTATCAGGATGTATTATTTCGTATAGCCCCCGTGAGCCGAAAAGAGGCCCTGGAAATGATTCAAAGCATCAAAGGATTTCCATTGCTGTCCGGATTTAGAGGGAGGCCGCCTTTAGACCTGGAGACTCTCGCGGGGGCAATCGTGTCTGTCTCTGAGCTTATGGTGTCAGGGAAAGAATGGATCCAATCTATCGACGTCAATCCCTTCATTTCCCTAGAGCGGGGCGGCAAGGCGGTGGATGCCGTCATTGTTACACGCCAAAAAAAAACTGAAGGGAGTTCATAGACTGCCAGAACGGTGGACCCCACCCAGGCACCTTCCTCGTATCGCCGTAACGGCACTATGAGGACAGACGGGGGATCACCTCGCGGGCAATCAACTCCACCTGCTGAGGATCGTAGCGGTAAGGGATCAATATGATTCGATGGACTCCCGCGTCTATGTGCTCTCGGAGTTGCGCAACGCACTCCTCTACAGTCCCGCGAATCGCGTGCTCGAGAGTGGAATCGCTCCACGAGGCTACGTCCCACTCGGTAGAGAGCCAATGCCGCATGGGCCCATCCGCCTCAGCCTTCGGTGGACCCACGTAGATCGCGAGCTGATTGGTGGCGTTGAGGACCTTGGGATCGCGCCCATACTCACGCGCGTACGCTTGAATCTTCGTCCACGATTTGGTGAATCCCTCAGGGGTATAGAAATAGGTAAGCCAGCCGTTGCCCACCCGCGCCACGCGACGGAGAACCCTCTCCACGTACCCTCCGATCAGTATCGGCGGATGTGGTTTTTGGTACGGCTTCGGAAGAAGTACGGCCTCCCGGAGATTCATCCCATCCACCTCGGCGGTCACCGACTCCTCTGTCCATAGGCGGAGCAGGATGTCCAGGTTTTGCTCGAAGATCCGGCCGAGCTCCTTGAACGGGATCCCAACCGCATTGAACTCACGCGCGTACCATCCGGCTGCCGCTCCAATAACCAGCCGTCCCTTCGAAATCTGGTCCAAGCTCCCCAGCACCTTGGCAGCAACGACCGGGTTACGGAGCGGGAGAACCAGGATCCCGGTCCCCAGCTTGACCCGACTCGTTCGCATCGCGATGGCCGTTAGAATTGAGAGGGAGTCCAGGATCGGAAAGGCGGGCTTAACTCCCAGGAGCACGTGGTCCCATGCCCAGAGTGACTCAAAGCCCAAGGCCTCGGCGCGCTCGGAGTAGCGCAGGATCTCGTCTACGTCTGGCGTCTCCTCAGGACCGACGAAGTTCTTGATGGCAAGGCCGAATTGTACAGTCATCGCATCTTCCTCCATGTCAGCCCCTCATCCCGGTCTACTCTCGTTGTAATGGGAAACGGTCGAGGAGCCTTCAGCTCAGAGAAAATTTCTTTCCGGATCCAGGCTCCGCAGGAGATCCAGTTCTGCTTCCTGAGGCGGCTTGGTGACAGGAATTCTGTCCGGGATCAGGAGGTCGAAGCCGGTGTTCTCGGTCACTTCCTTCACCGACGCACCCGGGTTAAGGCCCTCGAGGCGCACGACCTTCGTCTGCTCATCGAATCCCAGGATCCCGAGGTTCGTCACGATCCGGCTTACCCGCCCAAAGAGGAGGCCCGATTGACTACGGGAATCGCCTCCGTTTAGAAATCCTGGACTCGTCACAAAGTCCACCTTGGGAACAAAACGGCGTCGCTCGTGCATGGTTACCACTATGATCTGACGGCAGAGAGAGGCGATGTCGTTGGCTCCTCCGCTACCAGGCAACCGAACCTTTGGGGTCTTGAAAGGCCCCACGACGCTGGAATTCAAATTGCCGTACCGGTCAATCTGAGCGCCACCGACAAAGCCTACGTCCAGAAAGCCACGCTGGGCATAGAGGAAGGTGTCGGTGATCCCGGGAAGCATCTGGGCGCGGTAGGCCCCTCTCATCTCGTTGGTGGAGATAGGAAGGCGGCCCGGAAGAATCTGCGGGCCGATGGTTCCCCCCTCGACGACAATAGTAAGACCAGGGGCATGGGTCTTTTGTGCCAGGACTGCCGAGAGCAATGGTATTCCCACACCCGCAAACACCGAGGTCACACCGAACAACTGGCGTGCGGCCGTCACAGCAAGAAGTTCAGAGGGCGAATAGCTCATGATCTCCCCACCAGTTCCCGAGCATAGCCTGCCTGACGGGCCAGCCGCTCCTCCCCGAATAGCGCGAGGTACTCCTGATGGCTCGGGGCCCCGTGGACGTAGCGGTCGAGATATTCCTCGACCGCCCGGATTCCCTTGGACTTTATCTCGGCCACATAGGCATCGAAGTGCGTGAAGTCCGCCTCGTAGAGACCATAGCACTCGTGAGGAAAGGCCCCGTACGGAACCTCCACCAGGGCATCGACTACGAAGCCTGGGATCACTGTTCGGTCCGGATAACGCCGGACCTCCTCTTCCGAGATTATCTTTTCAGCAGTAACGAGCACAGTCGTCGCCGCACCGGCAATGTCGGCATCCATATGAGGATAGCCGTCGATAACGCAGTTTCCCAAACGGTCAGCGCGGTGAACGTGCAGCAGCGCGACATCCGGAAAGAGGGCAGGCACCAAACAGAGGGTCTCCCCCGTGAAGGGGCATGACATGGTCTTTGTTTGGGTCACCCCCATCAGGTCCGAGCCGAGCATCGTGAGCGTAGGTAGAAACGGAACACCCATCGCAGCGGCCCGATAGCGGAGCCCAAGCCCCAGGTGGCTCCACTCCTCGAAACGCACCACACCGCCCTCGACCTTTTCGCGCATGATTTTCGACAGCCCCCACGGCAGCCCAATGCCAAACCAACTTGTCACAATAGTCTCCACCGCCCCTGCGGCCATGAACCACTCCCCTTCGTAGCACATGAGGTTGCGGGAGATGGTGAGACCGCGTTTGCGCTGGCGTAAAAGTTCCATCAGAAGGGCCAAGGGGGTCCGAGAGAAGAGGCAGCCGCCGATAGCGACATGATCGCCGTCCATTACTCGACCGACCGCATCCATGAGCGTGGTGAGTTTCTCTCCGGAAGTCCGGGGCTTTTCCTCGAGCCTCCGCCGCGCTTCGACGAAATCGCCCGGTTTCACGTGATGACCTCTTTCTTCAATCTTCTCTTTCAATAGTCCAAAAAGGTCTCAGAGAGAATCAAGTTATATCGAACACGGGGTTTGAATCCCCGCGTTCGACCAAAGTGGAGAGCTGCCGCTTCTCCCCTTTGGAAACCCCATCGGCTTTGTACCCGCCTCAAGAGGCGAGGTTTACATTGAATTAACTGGTCATGGACTAAAAATTTAGCGAAAGGGTAGCCAACGGCAGTTGAGATGTCAATGGAAGCGGGGCTTTCACAGAGGCGAATAAGTGGCAATTATTATTAACCCCGGAGCCGCCTTTAGCCTGCGCTTGCTTAGCGGCATGGCCCTAGGATGAAATGAATGTCTTCGGTTTGCTCGGTATTTGACCGCCAGGAGGCAATCAAGTTATATCGAACACGGGGTTTGAATCCCCCGTGTTCGACCAAAGGGGAGAGCTGCCACTTCTCCCCTTTGAAAACCCCATCGGCTTTGTACCCGCCTCAAGAGGCGGGGTTTACATTGAATGAACTAATGCATTGCGTCTAACGGCTAAAGCGAATAGGCGGCAAGTCCCCCCCGGTCCTGCTCAGCCGGCGTGAAATCTATGCCCTCGAGGGGCTCAAAGCGGCCTTCGTCGATCTCCCCCATACGCGCCTCGGAGAGAGGATAGCCAAACTGTTCGTTCTTCATCCGCAGGTGGTAACGGAGGTATTCTCGTAGAATCCGTTTGACCGCTTCCAGCTCTTCTTCGGTGCGAAGTTGCTTTGCCGCTTCGGCTATATGAATGGGCCCATGATAGACCTCCTCAGCGGCGATCTCACCCATCACCCGGGCAAGGCGATCCTCCAAGGGGCCACCGGAAATTCGACTTCCGGCGATCAGCCATCCGGAACCACCTCCCTCGCCGATCCCGAGGGCGATTTTGGCCAGCCTGTCACCCGAGGTTCGTAGCTCCCGCTCATAGCGGGCCTTCTTGCTGTTCTCGGGAAGATCCTTGTGCTCGCTCCAGACACCGATGGTCAGGAGTTCTGCGGGATTCACTGCTTCGTGAAGCTCCTGCTCCAAGATGTCCGCAAATAAGCGGTAGTGCTCGAGTTCTTCCTGGAATGCCCGGGCAAGGCCCTCGTAGTCTCTGCGCCCGACCCCCTGATCGAACTTGGGTCGAAGCTCTTTTAGATTATCGAGGAACTTCCAGGCCGTTGTGAGTTCGCGAGCAGCCTGGCGCTTGATCCAGGCAATGTCTTTCTCCCGGGCTCTGGGCCGGCTAAAGTAGACTCGAACGACCTCCGCGTTGCCCGAGGCGTACTGTTTTAAAATCTCCGTAAGCTCAACCTTAACCTTGTCCTTGAATTCCATCGGTTTCTCCCCTCGACAAATCGTAAGGACCATTTAGTTATTTACTCTCCCGGGATTTGTCAACCTGGAACTCAAATTCTAAATATTGCCCATGCAGGGTCATCAATAGTAAGGTCAGGTCTAAGATCGCAACATAAACTTCAAACATACTTGGAGGTGTGATGATCGAGGCCTGGATAGCAGTCGGCATCATTGCGGTCCTCCTCTTTGTTGCCGCCGGCGGTGAGCTTGTCCATTGGAACGAGCTTTTGATTATAGGGGCCGCCATGGTAGTTGTAGGGCTCATCGTTGGCGTTGTGGTAGGCATTAGCTATCACCTAGCTCTTTACCGGGCGCTTGCCCCCACAGGAATTCTGGGATCTCGCTGGTGGTGGCGACCCACGAGCTACAACGCTCGTCTACCCTCCGCAAACAGGCGCACGGTGATGATCTGGTTCTACGCTGGGGTGTCCAGCATGGTTGTGGCATTGATAGGTTGCGCTTTAATTCTCGCCGGCATCTCGATAATGTGAAACGTTTTTTGACCTTCTCCCCAGGTACCTACGGAAAAGGCGTTTGCTTGGCTGAAAGAGCAAACATATTGCCGCAGGCGAAAATGCGTCAATTTCTCTTGCCCCTAAAGCCGCTCCGGGTTTGGGTTTGCTCTGTGTTGGATCGCTAGAACGCAATTAAAGAGCTAATGAATTGAGTCTTGTGCGCTTAGAAGCTCTTCTGGAAGGAAAGCAGTGACCGTTGTGGATCGCCGTAAGGGACAGAGCCAGTGGTCACTTGGTATGACATGCGGGTCTGTTCCATAGACCTTTTGGATGAAGTAAGACCAGCGCTTTTTTAACTCCTTCTAGATAAGTGAAGGAGCGACCTCGACAAACTCTGGTTTCCAGCTGATGTTTTTCTTGTGTT
>JAZFYO010000415.1:0-6153 GCA_036443615.1 Binatia bacterium
CCAGAGCAACAGAAGAGGTCAGCCCCAAGGTGCGGACTCGGATGTTGCCGTCACTTGGTCGGCATGCATTCCACTCGGCCGTGTTCCCACCGGCGCTCGTAACCGCTAGCGCATCCCCTGCAACCTCGGTCAATGCCTTGAGACAATCGATGCGTTTCATCCCCAAGCTCCCCCAACTATTCCCCAGGTCGCCTTCTCCCAAGAATATCCTTGGTAAGAAGGACCGCAACCGGCCGTTTATAATCCAGAGTCAAGATCTGAGTCCTTCGTATAAGGTCTTTGACATCACCGGGTTCCCTCAGGATGTAAGTTCGGATCCCAAGGGCTTCAAGGATCGGCTCGGTCATTGCACCAGTCGTGCTGAATGTGCGATCGCCAATGTCCCCAGCGTAATAGATCAGAAGGAGAAGCGGTATCTGGGAATGCAATAGGGTCGAAACGATACCGTTGACGCTGTTATAAAGCCCTCCGTTCTGCATGATCAGAGCACACCTCTTCCCTACCAGATATGCTCCTGTGCAGATCCCTATTCCCTCCTCTTCGCGACAGAGAGGAACATGATTCACATCACCATCGGCCTCAATTAACTTGAGGAGTTCGCTAAGGTTGATATCAGGAAGCGTGGCGATGAGATCTATACCCGCTTCTTTGAGTCCTTCCAGGATGAGCTTGGGTCCCGATGGAGCAGCCATCGATTTTTTCTCCCTATCGGATGAGGTCCTGATCGAGGAGCGTTTACATTAAGCCATGGCTACTGTCAAGCCGCTTTTATCCATTACGGTCGGCCGTACCCAAGCTAATCCCCGCTGCTTGTTTTGTCCCCTGTCAGGATCCCTTCTCTGATCGTCTGAGGTGTAATGAACCAAGGCCCAGCGCAACTATCCCCCATGTCGTTAGCTGCTAGATCATATCCCCTGCCATAGCTTATTACCATGACGATGAGACCCCACCCTACGCCCATTGTGCAAAGCGCCGCACGGGAAGGAATATTGAATACCGTGAGGATGCCAGACAATAAAACCTCACTGACATAGACACCCATCGGAGCCGAGACTTGCTCTTCCTGAGGCTCCGCAAGATGCAAGGGGGGGCTGAATAGCATCAATGTGAGGACAATGATGAAACATGAAACCTTACTGATCTTCATGGAGTGGCAAGCTCCTTTCTTTAAATCGGATTTTCCGCTCCAACCCGCACCAGCGGCCTGAGCTCCAAAGTGATTTACTGCGGTTCTACCAACAGTTTATGGATACCCGAGAAATTGTGCAACATCCAGGACCCTAACCCCCCACGGTCAGGGTATCAGCCGATGCGATCCGTTTAGGTCGGAGAACCCTTTTCGATAATGGCCCTGACATGAAGCTGGACCTCGGTTCCCTTATCCTTCATCAGCACCAGGTAGGACGGATTCAGCCAATCCCCTATGGCTGTCTGGTAGCTAGGCCGCTCTTTGATGCGTGTGAACCAGTCGGCCAGATGCGACCGCCTGTCCCACATGGCATGGAGCTTCAGATGCTCAAGTCGTGCCATGTAGGGTGTATAGGCAATATCGGCCAGGGAAAAAGTATCTCCTGCAAGCCACTGGCCTACGTTCAACGCCAATTCCATGTCAGCAAGCAGCCTGTCGAAACGCTTAATCGCGTCCACGAAAAAGGGAGACTCAATCCCCTTCATGATGCTTTGACGATTACGCTCGCGCTTTGCCGGATCCGGCATCTGGTTGATCAATGCATCAAGCTCCTCGGGTGATCGCGCCAGTTTCTGGTAACGAAAGGCAATGCTCGTGCTCAGCACGCCTGTCGCCGCATGCACGCCCTCGTCAAGCTGCTTCGTCCACAGGCGCATTCCGGCCCGCCCATGTGCGCCAGCCGGACTCAGAGGGGGGTCCGGAAAAGCATCGTCAATATACTCGTTGATGATAGTGGATTCGATGATCACCTTTCCGTTGTCCACTAACGTAGGCACAACGGCGTTGGCGTTCAGTTTGGTATAATCGGGCTTCTGCTGGTCTCCTGCCCTCAGATCAAGATGATGGCTTGTCCACTTCAGTCCCTTTTCCGCGAGCGCAAGGCGTGCCTTCTGCGAGCACGTGGACATGTCGTTGTGATAAAGCTCTAGCATGCGTGCCACCCCTAGTACGGAAACTTGTCTCTTGTGAAATTAGAATGTTCCTTCGGCCTTGATACATTCCGGCCTGTCATTGGCAGGGGAGTTTACCAGTTTAGAGACGCAATAGGCCTCCATGTCACGGGACGGATAGGCCTTTAAAAGTGGAATCAGCTTTGCAGGGTCCTTCAAATCCAGATCTAACCATTCCTCTTCATTTTTCCGGTCCAGAATTACCGGCATCCTTTCGTGAACCTGTCTGAGTAGATCATTGGCCCCGGTCGTTATAATGGTAAAGCTCTGAAGCTCGTTCCCATCTGGCTTACGCCAACTGTCCCATAGACCTGCAAAGGCGAAAGGCCCCCGATCCTTCAGCACAAAACGCATGGGTAATTTGCCCCGCTCCCTCTTCTGCCACTCGTAGAAACCGTCCGCAAGAACCAGGCATCTCTTCCGCCCTAGCAATGCTTTAAAGGTTCGCTTCTCGGTAAGAGTCTCGGCTCGTGCATTGATCATCCTGTTCCCAATGGAGGCGTCCTTTGCCCATGACGGGACCAAACCCCAGTGCATCAGTCTGAGGACCCTTGGCCCTTCACTGATGACCATTGGTGCGTCTTGCCCTGGAGCAAGGTTGTACCTTGGACGGAGTGTAATCCCCTGGTCGGCAACGCCGAATCGGAATAGTAAATTTTCAGGACTAGCAGTCTGCGTGTATCTCCCGCACATAGCCCCATACGTTACTCGGACAGAGATCGAACTGCAACAAGTCAAAGGTCTGGAATCGTGGGATCAACCCCTACCGACCATAGGCCAAGAGCGCTTTGACAAAAGAAGGGTTGGGGGGGGATAAAATAACCTCATGTCCGGTCTCGACTGTTACCGGAATGGGGATTGATGTATAGGTAGTTCAGGAACACAAGATGGGTAACTGAAAAAACAGCACAGGGGGAACCAATGGCGGGAGCTCTCGAAGGAATCAAAATTATAGAACTGGCAAGTTACGTCACCGGTCCATTTGCCTCCGTGCTTCTGGCCGATCTTGGAGCCCAGGTCATCAAGATCGAAACGCCTGGAGAGGGTGATCCCTTCCGGGGCTGGGGAGAGAAGCAGTACGCCGCGACCTTCTGCAGCCTCAACCGCAACAAGAAGAGCTTAACGCTCGATATCCGCAAAAGTGAAGGTCGAGAGGTCCTGCTCAAGCTCGTGAAACACTCTGATGTGTTCATCGAGAATCTCCGACCGGGGGCGCTGGAGAGAAGAGGCCTAGGATACGATGAGCTTCGAGTTGTAAACCCAAAAATCATCTACTGCTCGATTTCAGGCTTTGGACAGGAGGGTCCTTACCGCAACCTTCCGGGATATGACACCGTAGGCCAGGCATTGAGTGGACTCTTGAGCATGCTTACGGACCCCGAAAAACCGCAGGGCATGGGCATCTCCCTCTCTGACCACCTGGGTGGGATCTATGGCTGCTACGGAATTCTGGCAGCCTTGGTCAACCGAGGGATTACGGGACAAGGACAGAGGGTTGAGACTTCGCTTCTCCGCGCCTCGCTCTCATTTATCGCAGAGAACTCCGCCCGTTATTTCGAAACAGGTGTTGTCCCCCGCAGGGTTGATCGGACTCGAACAGCCGGTGTCTTTGCCTTCGTCGATCAAGGGGGTCTCCCATTTGTTATTCACCTTTCCTCGCCGGAGAAATTCTGGCGCGGACTTCTAGAGGTCGTGGAAAAGAAGGAATGGGCAGAGGACCCTCGCTTTCGTGACCGAAAGGGACGGCAAGAAAACCACGACGTGCTTTCGGATCTCTTGCAATCCGTTTTCCGTGGTGGCCGACGGCAGGATTGGCTCCAGAGGCTTCAAGGGCACGACGTACCGTGCGCACCGCTGAACACACTGGAGGAAGTATTTAAGGACCCTCAGGTGAAAGAATACGGATTCCCAGTCGAAGTTGAACATCCCCAGATGGGAAAGATGAAGCTGGTCGGGAGCGGGATCAACCTAAGCCGGACTCCTCCGAAGATCGAGACACCACCGCCAACCCTAGGAGAGCACACCGACCAAATCCTGAGCGAGTTGGGATACAAGAAAGATACAATCCAGGCGTTCAAAAATCAGCGTATTGTTTAAGGAAGAGGCCAACTTTCGATACCCCCCGCTGGGTCGCACTGTCAAAGTTGAGGTCTATGGTGGAAGGGGCGAAGATCGTTTGTAGAGAACTGGGGTTCGGGGCCTAGTCGCAGTATACCTCCACCCAGTACCTGTTAGGATCACGGAAGTAAATAGCGCTCCTTCCTCGGCGGCCTTCAATCTCAATCTCGTTTTCTTTGAGCTTCATTTCAACTTCCTTAAGGGTAGACCTCGACACCCTAAAACCAAAATGATCCAAGCCGCGATCCGGACTGATCTTCCCTCTTGTCTTTACAAAGCCTAAAAGATCGTCCTCCTTGGGCCAGTGAAGAAATGTCATGTTGGGTGGACTTCGAAAAGCAACTCTCAGTCCTAACACCTCGGTGTAGAAGCGCTCGGTCTTTTTAAGGTCGCGTGTCTTTAGCGACAAATGACGAAGCCCGTTCAGACGCATCCTATCGATGACCTTTTCAACTTCTCCGTGCCAACTCCTAACTGCTTAGTTGATACAGGCGGCACGTATTTTCATCCAAGATCTTGGCCTTGGCCGAATCGCTGATGTCTTTTCTCTCCTGCAGCATCCGCCCGACAAACCGCTCGCGATCCCCGTGGGGGATGTCAGAACCCAGGATGATCTGCCCCTCGCCCACCAAGTCAACCACCTGCGGCAGCAGCAGGTCCTCAACCTCCGTGCTGAAATAGAGATTTCCCCGCCCGACGTACTCCGTGGGGGGCAGCTCCGCCCGAGAGGCTGTCTCCTGGACGACGCTGGTTAGCTGATTTTTAAAGCGATGTTCCAACCGGTCCACCATAAAGTGGATCCACTGACAACCGGCTTCTAGAAAGCCCACCCGGAGATTGGGAAAGCGGTCCAATACACCTCCGCTGATCAAAGCTGAAAATCCCAGCAATACGGGCATGAGGAAAGCGTTCACCGAGGAGGGATAGATATGGGTGAACAGATTATTCAGCGAAGGACACGCCCATCCAACGTGGACTGTCAAAGCAAGGTCCTCTTCTGCCAAGGCTTCATAAAACGGTAATAGACTCGGGTGATCTAGCATCTTATCGCCGACGGTCCCGAGCACCATCACCGTTACAGCACCTAGTCGGCGAGCCTCGTGCACCTCACGCACCGCTCCTGGGACGTCGTCCAGGTTGGCTATTGCAGCCCATTTAAGGCGCTCATTCTTGCCCAGTCGGTCGCTTAAAAAGCGATTGTAGGACGAGCACAGCGCGGAGAGGAGCATGGGATTTGCAGTCAATGGATAGGCTAGGAAGAGGGTCGGGTAGATCACCGAGATATCAATACCCTCTTCATCCATTGCCTTAAGGCGCGCCTTTACATCCGAGAGCTCCATGCTCTCGGCGCTATCGGGCTTACGGGCTGAATGCTTTGCCAGCTTGCCCCCCATGCTCACCGGCGTGCCCAGGTTATGGGGGCCTCGCCCCACACGACGTGGAAACAACTGTTCTTCAATCATCCAGTAGACCATCCCGTCCATACCGACCACCCGCGGACATTGGGAACGAAAGGCCGGGTCCAGGTATTTTTCGCTGAAAGTCGCGGTACTCTCTTCTACGTGACCATCTGCATCGACGTAACGCATAAATCACCTCCGCTCACTTTTCTATCCCAACGGACCCCGGAGATCAAGGACACATGCTCAAAGTGTAAACCTATTTTTCAAGCGAGAAATACCAAAAACATCTGTAAGATTCACCGTATGCAGACTGACCTAAGGGGCTCTTTTACGAAAAGTGTGGTTCCGTAAGTTGAGAACCACAGCCCTGGCAAGGGATTGAGCGTGCTTTTACAGGAGCTGCCATCCCTTCGCTTCAGTGGCCCCTCGGCGGGAAGCCTTAGCTGCTCGCTTCGGGCAGCCTCGAAACTCGCTGCGCTCAAACACTCGATGC
>JAZFYO010000416.1:0-5990 GCA_036443615.1 Binatia bacterium
TTTGTAGTGTGAACCGGCAACTCACCTCCAGTATAGTTGCAGACCGAAGATCATAATGTCGCTAATTGCTGCCATATGTTGCTCCAAACGGGGTATGCCTCGACTATTTTTTACGGATCGGGGTTAAGTGTTAAGTCAAAATGCAAATTGTAAAGGCGATCAGTTTTTAATAGATCAAGTGGCGCGATAGCGTTTGATCTTGTCCTCATCTAACTCCACCCCGAGACCGGGCTTGGAGGGAACCAGGAGATCCCCGTCGTCGTATACAAAAGGCTCCGTCACGATATCATCCTGATAGTAGATGCCGGCAATCCGGTCCTTGCCCTTTCCTTTGGGTGTCGTCACCGGTATGACGCAGGCCAGGGTCGCCGGTCCGGTAGAGGCTGCCAGGTGTAAGTTGGCCGCATTTCCTACGCCCATCTCCACGGAGCCATTCACGTTTAGCTGCAGGCCTGCTGCCTCCGCTATTGCCGCCACCTTTTTCGCCTTCAAAAGGCCTCCTGGTTTTGTCGTGTAGAGGGAGATGATGTCTGCGGCCTTTTTCTGGATGATCTCCAGGATATCTTGGGGAGTCCACGCGCTCTCGTCCGCCATGATCGGGGTATTCACTCTCCGGGTTACTTCGGCCATCGCGTCAATACCCTCGACCGGCTGTTCCATATAAAGGATTCCGTATTCTTCCATCGCTTTGATTGTCTGTGCGGCCCCTTTGGCCGTGGGATAGCCTTGGTTTGCATCGACGGTAATTTCAATATCGGGTCCGAGCGCTTTCCTGATTAGCCTTACCAGATCTATATCTCTCTTATATTCTATTCCACCCTTGAGCTTGACGGTCTTTATCCCTTCGTCTTTCACCTGGAGCGCCTCTTCCACAGCCTTGTTGATTTCCATCAGCCCGATGCTGTGAGCCACCTTCACCCGATCTCGATAACAGCCGCCCAGCAGTTGATAGGCGGGGAGCTTGAAGCCTTTGCCGACAACGTCGTGGAGGGCCATGTCGATGGCGGCCTTGCAGTACGGATAGCCCTTGATGGCCTTGTCCATGAGGGAGTGTAGCGCCTCAATTTGGCAGGGGTCCTGGCCGGTCAATGCCGGACCAAGGATGTCTTCGATAATGTGTATGGTCGTTTTCGGGGTCTCGCCGTAATACTTCATGTGGTCTCCACCCCAATCCTTCAGCACCGGCGCCTCGCCTAAGCCGATATATCCCTCATCGGTAAACAACTTTATGATCACGTAAACACCTATGGGAGTGGTCAGGCTCGCCCATTGGTGCACCCGGCGGGTGGGGAGCCTTATGGGTATCGTTTCAATCTTTGTTATTTTCATAATTTATCCTACTCGAAGAAGCTTATCGGTCTGGGTGTAATCCGAGAAAAGCTCGGCTCCATTTTTCGTGACCGCGATCATGTCTTTGTTTTGCAGTCCCATTCTACCAGGGATATAGACCAGGGGCTCAATTCCAAGCACCATTCCCTCTTCTAGTTCGCTATCGCCGAATCGGCCAAGATAGGGCTCTTCATGCAGGAACAGTCCGATTCCGTGGCCAACAAAGCTGATCGGCTCAAACCCAAGCTCGCTGAATTTTTTCAGGAACTTCTGATAGATCTCTTTGGTGTTGGCACCCGGCCTGATGTTATCCATAACGAGGTACTTGCACTCGATCAGATTATCCCAGATTTTCTCCTGCTCGGGGGTGGGGTTTCCGACGACGGCCGTGCGACAGACTCCGGCATGGTAGCCGTTGAGGATACCGAAGATCTCCATCCTTATGAGGTCGCCTTCTTGTAAAACGCGATCCGATGGTCCTACGTTCGGGTATTGGCTTCTCTCTCCCGAAGCGATGATCATGAGCTTGAAGTTTTCTGCCCCGCCCTCAAAAATGCCCCTCGTCAGCGTTCCGGCCAAATCCATTTCGCTCATCCCCACCTTGGCATGGGTGAGCGCACTGGAGATAGCTTTGTCGGTTATCTTGCTTAGCGAGCGTAAGAGGTTCAGTTCCTCATCTGTCTTTACTTGACGGAGCCGATGGAAGATTCCATCGGCGGGATGGAAATCGGCGTCGGGGAGTTTTCGCTTGAGCGTCATGAAGTCTTTTGCAGGAAGGTATTCCATCTCTATGCCGATTTTTGCCTGCTCCAGTTTCAGGTCCGTAAAGGCATCACAAAGCTTGTCCATCGGATCATCTGTGAATTCACGGTAAACCCTGAGATCTTGAATCCCGTCATGTGATCTTACCGTGGTTTCCTCCATGTCGATGACCAGCATTGTGATACGGCTATCGGCAGTAACGATGCAGACCGCATGCCTCCAACGCATGAGGGACTGCGACGGCACTACGAATCCAGCCGTATAGGCCACGTTCTCGGGAGAAAGCGAGATTAACGCGTCCAGGCCTTCTGCGGCCATGGCCTTCTTTTGCTTCGCGATAATTTCCTGATTCATCGTTGCAAAATTTCCTTTACCCCGTGGAGTAATGGACCGCGACTCCACGAGGGCAACTTTCCAAAGCCACGGACATAAATCCTTGGTACGGGGTTTATCACGGACCACGTCTTCTTTACCACAACGTAGTTCTCCGTCTCAAATCTCTGTCTTTCTAAAAACTCTGTATTGATGTAGGTAAGGGTGGGAGGCTGAGCAATGCTTTTGATTAACAATAAAGAAGTAGAGCAGCTGTTGGATATGAAGACCTGTCTGGAGGCCCTGGAGACGGGGTACGACGATCTCCTCAAAGGCGATGCGGTCTACCGACCAAGGCTGGATGTCTGGTCGCCCTGCGAGCGACCCGACGGCTATCACCGTTGGGGAACTATGGAAGGGTCCAGTCGCAAGATCGGAGTCTTCGCCATAAGAATGAAGTCCGATATCGTCCACTGGCCTGAGGGACGAACAGAAGAAAAATACTGTATTCGCCCGGGAACGTACTGTGGTCTTATTATGGTCTTTAGCGTGCGCAACGGGGAGCCTTTGGCCATCATAAACGACGGTGTACTTCAGCACATGCGCGTGGGTGGGTGTGCAGGCCTGGGAGCCAAGTATCTCTCCCTACCGGACTCCTCCGTGGTGGGCATCTTCGGTTCCGGAGGAATGGCGCAAACATATCTCATGGCCTTCAACGAGGTTCGGAAGCTTAAAAGGGTCAAGGTTTACAGCCCTACAAAGGGACACCGTGAGGCCTATGCGAGGGAGATGACCGGTAAGCTGGATCTGCAGGTTGAGGCAGTGGATAGTCCCGAGGCCGTCGTGCGGGGTTCGGATATTGTCGCCGCCTGTACGGATTCAACGCGAACGGTATTCGATGAACCGGAGTGGCTTAAGGAAGGTGCGCACATCACGTGCGTGCGCGCCTGTGAGATCGGGCCAAAGGTGGTCAAGAGGTGCGATGTATCCATCAAGCTCGGGCGAAATACGGTGGATACCATGGATGAAGGGATGGTAAGACTCCATGGTAATGTCGGTTATATAGCAGGTCAGCCCGAAGAGCGGTCCCGCATCCCCAATCCAGAGGTTGATAACTACCAAGGGGGATTTTTTAATTATTTTATGGATATGCGGGCGGGGAAAGTCCCTGGACGGACAACCTCTCAGCAGGTCACTTTTTTTATCAATGCCGGAACCCAAGGGCTTCAGTTTGCCGCCTGTGGGGGGAGAGTAGTCCAGCTTGCAAAGGAAAAGGGTCTAGGGCGTGATCTCCCTACCGAGTGGTTTCTGCAAGATATTAGAGATTAGCAGTTCTAATACCCCAGGCCCTCGATCTTTTTCTCGTCGATGCCAAAATAGTGCGCGATTTCATGCATCAATGTGACTCCAATCTGCTTGCGCAGCTCTGCTGGATCTTGGAAATTATGCGTTAAGGGCTCCGAGAAGATTGTAATCTTGTCGGGCAGGACGGGAGGATAGACTGAAGAGCGTTCGGGTAAGGGGGTGCCTTCATAGAGACCGTAGAGCACGTCACGTTGCGGATCAAGACCCATCGCTTTGAGCTGACTTTTTTTGGGTCTCTTCTCGATCACGATCTCTACATTGTGAAGGCGGCTGCGAAACTCTTCGGGCAGCCGGTCCAGTACCTGCGTAACCTCCTTCTTAAGCTCTTTATGATTCAATGATGATCAGTCTGCGTGAAAGCACATTGGGGATCAAGAGGCGATGCGACTATTAATTCCGATCTTTCTTTTTCTTCTCCTGTTTTCCGATTGTCGAGGTGATGGACTGAATGGAAAAGGCGAGTTTCCGTACCTGCAAGACGATACGGATCGGGAATCGCTTCGCCGCGCCATTAATCACAGCCTGGATTTTCTTGAACGTGTTCCACAAGATCACGCTGTTGGAGAGTGGCCGCGAAAGATTACCGCTGGAGAGGTAAAGGAGTCTTTACTGGCCTTTGAGGATCTCCTCGTCCTTCTGGATCGTCCGGATAAGCTGCTTGAGGCGCTCCGCTCGCGTTTTGACTTACATCAGTCGGTCGCTAACTCAGCAAAGGAAGTTCTTTTTACGGGATACTATCAGCCCGTGATCGATGGTAGCCGGAACGAATCGTCTATCTATAGATTCCCCATCTACCGAAGGCCAGAGGATCTTATAGATGCAGATCTCGGCAGCTTTGGCCCGCATCTCCAGGGGGAGAAAATTGTGGGGCGGATGGAGGGAGGCCGCCTTGTCCCTTATTATTCTCGCTTTGAAATAGACGGCTTAGGACGTCTCAAGGGTAGGGGATACGAGATCGCCTGGGTGAAGGACCCGGTGGATCTTTTTTTCCTTCACGTACAGGGCTCAGGTCTGCTCCGATTAGAAGATGGCAAACTCCTATCTTTGAACTACTCGGCTTCTAACGGGAGGCTATACACAAGCATCGGAAGGGTTCTCCTGGACCGGGGGACTATTCAGGAGGAAGAGCTTTCCATGCAGCGTTTGCGTCGCTACCTGGTAGATCATCCCGAAGAGCGAGAGAAACTCCTTGCTGAAAATGAGAGGTATATCTTTTTCCGTTTCGTTGAAAACGGGGCCATAGGAAGCCTCGATGTTCCGCTAACGCCAGGTCGATCGATTGCCACGGATACGCGTATATTCCCCCAGGGGGCTCTGGCTTTTATTGTTACGAAGAAGCCCATCCTCGATAGCACAGGCAATTTAGTTGGTTGGGAACCTTTTAGTCGCTTCGTGCTCAACCAGGATACGGGGGCTTCAATTCGAGGACATGGGCGGGTCGATCTCTTTTTTGGCAGCGGCCCTCAAGCTGGGGCGGCCGCAGGCTATATGAAGAGCACCGGTAGGCTTTATTTCTTGTTGAAGAGGGGAGGAGCGGACTTTAGCCGTTGAGGATTCTGGCAATCCTACACTGAATAGCATCTGGGGAGTGCCGCTGTCATACGTCCATATCCCAGCATCGGATTGTGATACTCTGGCAAAGTAGCTGGTTGAGAAAGGGTAAATACCCTCAACGGTTCAATCTTTGCAACTCCTCGGCAATAAGCTCGCGTCGCGACGGTTTCCCAATCAGGGTCTTCGGAATTTCGTTTCGGAACTCTATTTCCCTCGGCATCTCATACGGCGCGAGCTTATCTTTGAGGAATTCATGGAGTTCAGCCTTCGGGAGCCTGGCACCGTCGTGAAGCTTGACATACGCCTTGACGATCTCTCCACGGTGCTGGTCAGGGATGCCGCAGACTGCTGCCTCCTCGACTGCGGGGTGGAGGTGGATGGCTTCCTCCACCACACGGGGGTAGACATTGAACCCGCCGCTGATGATGAGGTCCTTAATGCGGTCGATGACAAAGACGAATCCGTCTTTGTCCATATAGCCGACGTCACCGGTGCGCAGGTGCCCGCCGCGCAGCACGGCGCCGGTCTCTTCCGTGCACTGCCAATAACCGGCCATGACCTGAGGTCCGGAGATACAGATTTCTCCACGCTTGCCAAGGGGGACGGTCTTGCGAGGATTGTCGAGCGAAACGATCTCAATGAAAGTCCCGGGAAGGGGTAGTCCGATG
>JAZFYO010000417.1:0-3706 GCA_036443615.1 Binatia bacterium
TTGAGAATGTTCAATATTGAGCCCCTAGGATCACTAAGTCTGCCAGCTTTCCAGGCTCGATGGTTCCCATGATGTCCTCATCGCCGTAAAAACGAGCTGCCCACGCTGTAGCCATTTTCAGTGCTTCTTGCCTGGTGATTCTCTGATTGGGCCCCACTATTTTCCCTATTGTGTTATTTTTTCGGGTGATAAAGGCCTCCATGCTTTCTAGGTATATGCCCTGGGCCTCATCGAGTGCCTCGCGGCTCTCAGTAAGTTCTGTATCGGCCACCTCCAGGATCGGCTTAAATCCCATATCGATCAAATCTCGAACTGGCTGCATGCCTGCCACTCGATCTGGTCCATACATTTTTTCCAGAGCAACGACGTCGTCCCCATAAAAAAGATACGAAGCATTATGCGAGATCATGGCATCGTATGCAGCAAATTTTTTGGCCAGGTCAGACGGTCTCATGCTTCCATGTACGATTCCAAAGCGCTTGCCTTTGATGGGTCTTACTTTATTGATCTCATCGAAAACCTCGAGCAACAGTGACATTGCTTGATCTCCCTGGGAGTGTATTTCCGTAACGTTCCAGCCATACTTGCCGGCCAGGACGGCATTCTTATAGTCGCTATACTCTCTCCAATCCTTCCCCTCCTCGGCCATCTCACGCCACTTGTTCTGGCCATACAATCCCATAGCATCCCAAGGCTCCATGTTGCGTTTAGGTTCACGCGTGAGAAACCCGGCACTGCCGATGGTACCATCGATGGAACTCACTACCATTCCGGCAATCTTAAACCATTCATCCCCTACATCCATAAAGTTGCCGACCCGCTTGAGGTACCTTTCAGTATTGGGGTTCTGCCGGGCCATCTCGCTGGTAAGGCGAATTCTTAAGGGAAGCTCGCCCCGCATATAAAGCTCCCTTTGAATGGTTATCAATAATCCGCTGCCACTGGTTCCTATCGAAGTGATCCCCATGGCGTTCACTTTCTTAAAAATTTCCTTCTGATTCTGAATCATCTTCTCAAGGGCTTCCTGCTCCGGCCACGGTAGTATCTCGTACGTCAAGACACCATAAGCCCAGCCCGCAATCCTGCCGGTGGGCTCTCCGTTTCGATCTTTATAGATACCCGTCTTGACATCATCGGGAAGGTAGCTCATACCCTTGCGATTGACAAATCCAGTGGTATTGTCGAGGTTGACCAGCAACGGGTTGTTTGGTGCGACCGCGTCCAGCATTTGACCGGTTAACTGGTAGGCTGCTACGGTACGCTGCGCACGGACGAAAACCCATTCTCCAGCATCAGCCTTTTCAACCGCTCCCTTAATCTTCCTTAAGCCGTCGTCAAGATCTTCGAAGCGAACTCGAGAGTGGTTTGGGAGATAGCTTGGTCCGCCGGGCCCATGTCCTCCCAAAAAGAACCTGCCGGCGTGTACGTCGATAAAGCCGGGGATAAGTGTTTTTCCCTCCAGGTCAATCCGGGTTGTGTTGGGACCGGCCATCTGTAGGATTCGGTCCGAACTTCCTACTGTCAAGATTTTTCCATCCCGGACTGCGACAGCCTGGACAATCGTAAAATTCTCATCCACCGTCAAGACTTTTCCGTTGTACAGGACCATGTCGGCATAAGCGATTATCTCAGGCGGTAAACTCTGTTGCCCCATCGACCCACTCGGAATGATGCAGGCAACAATGATCAAAACCACAAACATGCGTTTCTCGACAAACTCAAACACATTGCCCTCCTGACACTTGTTTAGGACTCAGGGAGACCCCCCAATGGAATCCCCGGGTTTTGGCCTTCTCGCGAGTCGGTTCCCATAGGAGCCTGTCCGAGTAATAGGTGAGGTCGCGTTACCGGTGCCGTCGGGTCAGATACCAGGCGGCGCGACGCAGGCAAGCCCCATCCGCGCGACCCCACCTATTACTCGGACAGGCTCCTTGCTTAAAAGATTTCCGGAAAGTAATACGTCAGCACGGCATTGAGGTGCTTATCCGAGACCCTGACGGTCGCCTGCTGGTCAGGGCCGCTGGTAGACCACCTTTCCGCCCACGATCGTCATGACGACCGGGATGTCTGAGATGTTCTCCTCGGGAACGGTCATGTAGTCCCCATCTAGAATCACCATATCGGCAAGCTTTCCCACCTCCAGAGTGCCTTGCTGGTGTTCATCGTTGTAAAAGCGGGAGGCCCAGTTTGTGGCAGCCCAAAGGGCTTCTTCCCGACTGATTCTCTCGTCTTGACCATATACCTCGCCGGTCACCTCATTCTTTCGCGTAATGAACTTCTCCAGGAGGGACAGATAGGTGAATGTTGTATCCGGTGGATAGTCGGTATTCGACTCAATCACGGGCTTTAGTCCTGCATTGATCAGGCTTTTGACCGGGAACATGCCATGCAGGGCATCGGCACCATAAGTGATCTTGTAGAGATCGGGCACGCTCCTCCCCAGGAAGAGATATTTCGGATTCACGGAAAGAATGGCATCCCATTGGATCAGCTTCGCGATCTGGTCAGCCGTACGCATATCCCCATGAACAAACCCAAATCTTCTCCCTTTAATGGGCCGCTCCTGATCTGCACGCTCGAAAACTTCAATCGCTATATCAACCGCGCGATCTCCACGTGCGTGAATGTCATTGGTGTTCCAGCCATATCGATTGGCCAGCAGAATGGTGTTGTAGTCGCTCTTCTCCCTCCAATCAGGCTCCGCGCCACCGGCATGCTCAAACTTGTTCTCCCCAAGCGGTCCATAGGCACCCATGTTGGGAGGCTCCTGAAGCTTGGGCTTTCTCGTCAGTAGTCCGGCCCTACCCGGTGTTCCATCCAGGGACTCTGTGGTATTTCCCCCTATCTTGAGCCAGCTATCCCCAATTCCTTCAAGATTACCAATACGTCTGAAATAGGCCTCAGCGTTGGCGTTCATTCGCGCAAAATCCAAAGCGAGCCTGATCCGGATGGGAAGTTCCCCTCTCGCCCAAAGGGCGCGCATGATGATCACGGTGGGTCCGCTTCCGCGGCTCCCTAAGGAAGTGATTCCTAAAGAAGCAGCTTTCTCCAACATTTGTTTCTGTTCTGCGGCGTACTTGGTCTCCAGGTCTTTTATGGATGGAAAGGGTACGAGCTCGTAGCTCAGGTATCCATGAGCAAACCCCGCCAGCTTGCCATTAGGTTCTCCATTCTCATCTCTCCCGATACCCGGCATATCGGGTGGCACCATTTCGAGAACCATGCTGTTCACGACGCTGTCCAGGGCATAGTTCACATACAAGGGGTTGTTGGGGGCTACGGTGTCGAGGATGGTGCGGTTCAGCTGAAACGTCAGCTTGTTGATCGGGACATCCACCACCACCCATTCTCCCGGTTGGGCTCGATCGACTAAGGCCTTGATCATGTTCAGGCCAATATCCAAAGTCGGGAAGGGGATCCTGGTTCGCATCCCTTCCGGTAACATCGGTCCCGAAGGTCCATGTTTCCCGACCACAGCGCTGCTGTGGACTTCATTAAAACCCGGAATCACGGATTTACCGTTGAGATCGACCTTCTGTGTGGTGGGACCCGCCATGGTGAGGATGCGTGAGCTGTCACCGACGGCTAAGATCTTGCCCTCTCGCACGGCTATAGCCTGGAAGATAGAAAATTGGTCGTCGGCAGACAGCACTTTGCCGTTATAGAGAACCATATCCGCATAGGCTAAGACTTCTGGCGGCAGCGC
>JAZFYO010000418.1:0-2629 GCA_036443615.1 Binatia bacterium
AGACCCCCGAGATCGAGACGATCCTGGTGGAGACCAACGATCCGGAGGGCCCCTTTGGAGCTAAAGAAGCAGGACAGGGACCGCTCTTGCCTGTGATCCCTGCTGTGGCCAATGCCGTTTACGACGCCGTGGGCGTGAGAATTCATGAAATTCCTATAACGGGCGATAAGATACTACGGGCGCTTGAAGGAAGGCTCAAACCCGTATCGGTCCCTTCCTTCGATTTTCCTCCGCCGGTCAAGTGGCAGCCGGGGGAAGGCGTAGAGGTTTCGCAAAAGAGTTAGCCCCGTTGCGAACTAAGGCGGCGGGAGGCATCGTTAAATCCAAGTTTTGGTAGGTAAGCGTTCTGGATTCGGTATATATGACACGATCAAATTCGCTACGGGGTTAGGTGAGATGCTCAGACTACCCGATTTCAGTTATGTCAGGCCGAGGTCGCTGAAGGAGGCGGCACGAGTTTTGGCAGATTTGGGGCCCGAGGCGATGGCCGTGGCGGGCGGGACGGATGTTTATCCCAAAATGAAGCGTGGCCAGTTTACTCCCCGGTATCTGGTCTCGCTTAGGCTTTTGCAGGAGCTTAGGGGTATTGGCCCCGAGGGCAGACGAGGGATGTGGATTGGGGCGGGAGAAACCTTAACAGCGGTATCGCGAAATCCGACCATTATCGAACACTTCCCAGCCCTCGCCAACGGCGCCGCATTGGTCTCTACACCCCAGTTACGCAATATGGGGACTATCGGCGGAAACCTTCTAGTGGATACGAGGTGCAACTATTACGATCAGACGTTTTTCTGGCGCCAGGCCGTGGGCTTTTGTCTCAAGAAGGATGGGCAGATCTGTCTGGTGGCGCCAAAGAGCAGCAAATGTCTGGCGATTTTCTCATCAGACACGGCACCGGTATTGTGCAGTTTAGGTGCCATAGCCAGTCTGGTCGGTCCCCAGGGTCGGCGAAGGGTTCCCTTTGATGAGATGTATCGGGATGATGGGATCGATTTTATGACCAAGCGCGGCGATGAGGTGTTACAGGGGATCATCATTCCTCGCAGGGCCTTTGGTTACCGTAACATCTATCTTAAGCTCCGCCGCAGGGGGTCCTTCGACTTTCCAGTGTTCGGCGTCGCAGCGGCCATGGGGTTTGGAAAAGACGGCACATGCCTTGCTGCCAAGGTTGTCCTGACAGCGGTTTCTTCATCGCCCGTTGTGGTCGATGCGGCCGCTCAACTCCTTGAGGGGAAAAAAGTTACAAAAGAGACTATAGAGGCTACAGTTGAGGCCGCTGCAAAGGTCTCTCATCCTCTGGACAACGCCGATATGGATTACTGGTATCGCAAGCGCATGACAAAGGTCTACGTTCGGAGAGCATTGACCTCACTTTCCGGTATGGAGACCTAGTACCAGGGGTTGCCCACCCTAAGCCTGCTTTTTTTCCTGGTGTTGCTGCCATCGATCCGGAGGTAGCTCCTTGCCGAGTTTTCTGGCCTCCTCTCGGGCACGTTCCCTGCTGCTTTGGGCACTCTGATTGTATGCCTCGTCTAGATCCACTCCCAGTCCATCCGCCATGCGGACCCGGTAGTTGAAGTAGGCCGCTACCTGGCAGATGTCCAGAATATCCCGGTCCGTCCAGCCAGCGTCCCTGAGCTTCTGTACATCCTCCTTCTTCATGCTGCTCGGAGTAAGGGTCAGTTTTTCAACGTACTCCAGCATGGCGCGTTCCGCATCGGTCAAGTTCGCCTGCCGCCAATCGACTTTGATCTGTTCGGCTGCAAGATCGTCGCCGCCTTCCTTACGCAGAAACTCTGCGTGCGAAATGGTTCAATAACGGCAGTTGGCCGTGGCAGAGACCGCTGTTGCAATCATTTCACGCTGGGCCGTGCTCACACCGGACTCCCCACGCATGATCCACCACATGAAGTCTGCTCCCAGGCGCAAGGCCCTGGGGTTCAGGCTATGAAGCCTGAGAATGTTGCCGAAGCTGCCACGCTGGCTCTTGAGATAATCGTAGGCCTCTTTGAGTTCACCTTGGGATTCATCCTCGCCAATGACCCTTATCCATGCCATATTTCAGAACCCTCCCTTATCGTTTAGTGATTTTTCAGATTCTTCGAGAGAGCCTAAGACCCATGGTTGCTGGATGTCAAGCTCCTCTGGGCTCTCCGTCAGAAAGTGTGGTGCGAGATGTCTCTTTGGCCGTGTCCGACTGGGGAAGATGGCGATTGCACCCTGTCCATTCCTGTTACTTAGGGCTTCGGGGACTTCCTTCGCTTCACGGGCCAACCGGAGCGACCTTAATTCGGCTTGCTTGGTTGTCCTCGGGGCACGAGGTCTCCAGCCGTGGGCATGGGCCGCTACCATGAGAGCCCCGCCCGATCTTGCCCCAAGGATGCTTATTCCTCGATAAGTGCCTGTACCAACCTGAACGGTCACGTGCCCACGGCTTTCAACCTCGCACCCCTCTGACCGTGCGCTTGCGGCAGTCTATGTCGCGTGTTGCGCTCAGCAAGCCCCCTCAACCCACGCCCGATGCAAAGGGAGCTGGCGTGCCTGAGCGAAAGATTGGTTCTGAGGCGTTGGCAGCCTCTGCGAAGCTGAGGAAAAGCAGCATCGAGTGTTTGAGCGCAGCGAGTTTCGA
>JAZFYO010000419.1:0-16892 GCA_036443615.1 Binatia bacterium
ATAAAAATTATACCCGTTAAGCTCAATTACAGAGGGAGAGATGTATCCAATCCTTGCGCGATAACCAAACGTGAGTCACTCCTTTCTTCGCTAGATGCGGACAGATCACCGCACCTTACTCCACCCAGTCTTCCAAAAGTAATAGATCCAGGCCCCGTATTCAGCCAACACCCACCGAACCTGTCGTCCTTCCTTCCACCAGGCCTCTGTTGAAAATGGGTCATTTCGCGCCGCGACAGCCCGTATGGTAAACCGGTCTGGAAAAAGCTTTTTCCAAATATAGCGAGCACGGCGTGTATGGTATTTGCTTGTCGTCAGGATGATGGTGGTAATGCCAGCCTCCGAGAGCATCTCTCCAACCAATTTTGCCTCGCTGACGGTATCATAGGCATCTTCCGCACTAACAATAAAAACTTTCTCCCTCGGTACACCGAGTAATTCTAGAACCCTCACCGTATCTTCATACCAGGGGCAGCACCGCCGAAACCCCCTTCTCTCGAGCTCTCTCAGCGCTTCAGACTTCCGGTTTCCGTTAATCGCTACTCTTTCAGCAAACCCGTCTTGGAAAAGCATCGCTGCTTCCATCAATCGCGGGTAGTACTCGATTCCCGTGCTAAGGACAACCACGGCATCCGAGTGTGCAGGCTCATCCGCCTGAACCAGAAACTCGCCGACCATAATCATTATCGGCCCCGACAAGAAATAAAGCAGCAGGGCGGCAACCAAGAGAATGATGACCAGCCGGACCAGCTTTGACCTAAATGAGGCCGGCTTATTTTTTGCTTTCACGGATCTGCTATATTAAACATTGCAGCTGAAATATTGTTTTGGCATTCTTCGCTCAGGTAGACTAATTTAACTTATTATAAGAGGACAATGAGCTCAGACCAATATGATATCACGATTATTGGTGGCGGCATTCTCGGACTGTCTACCGCCATGCAGCTTGCAGAAAGGTATCCAAGGTTAAGGATTCTTCTCTTGGAGAAAGAGCCCCAGCTTGCCAAGCACCAAACCGGGCACAACAGCGGTGTCATCCATTCTGGAATTTATTACAAACCTGGCTCGCTCAAGGCCCAGACGTGTGTGACCGGAAGAAGGGCGCTTCTCGAGTTCTGTGACCAGCACGATATCCCCTATGACCTCTGCGGAAAAGTCATCGTTGCAACTCACCAGGAGGAACTCCCTCGACTCGATGAGCTACTCCGGCGAGGCACTGCGAATGGAGTCCCGGGGTTAGAGATGATCGGCCCCGAGCGTCTAAAAGAGATCGAGCCGTACACAAATGGACTCCGCGCCCTTTATACGCCAGGAACAGGAATCATTGACTTCACTAAAGTTGCCCAAGCCTACGCGAAGCGTTTCCAGAGTTCAGGGGGAGAGATCAGAACCTCTCACAAGGTGAGGGGAGTTGTACAAAGGGATGGCGGGCTTGTCATCGAAACTTTCAACGGCGAATTCCGGTCTAAGTACTCGATAAACTGCGCAGGCCTTTTCGTCGATCGCATCGCCAGGTTTACGGACCGGTTGAGTTCCCGGCAGACAGGCAACGACGGGGAGCTCCGAATCATTCCTTTTCGCGGTGAATATTACACGATCATTCCAGAGAGGCGCTCTCTCGTTAAGGGGCTGATTTACCCGGTTCCAGATCCCAGGTTTCCCTTTCTGGGTGTTCACTTTACGCGGACCATCCACGGAGACGTAGAAGCAGGGCCGAACGCGGTTCTGGCCTTTGCCAGGGAAGGCTATCGGAAAACCGATGTTAACGTCCGAGATCTATGGCAGATTCTTTCATATAAAGGATTCTGGTCAATGGCGGAAAAGCACTGGAAAACAGGACTTGGGGAGGTCTACCGGTCCATAAGCAAACGAGCCTTTGTGAAGGCACTGCAACGACTGATCTCTGACGTGAGGGCCGACGACCTGGCGTACGGAGGGGCTGGAGTCCGAGCCCAGGCCCTCTCTGCCACGGGAGCCCTCATGGATGATTTTGTAATCTCGCAATCCCCAAATGTAATCCATGTCCTCAATGCCCCTTCCCCGGGGGCAACCGCTTCCCTCTCCATTGGAAAAATGATTGTAGACATTGCCGCGAAGAGATTTTCCTTGTCGGATTGAAACCTTGAATTGTTTCCCTACGTCAACTATCTTGGCGCCAGACTAATCGCGGAGACCTATTTTTAATGATTATTGAATACAAAGGACGAAGGCCAAAAATTTCTCCTAGGGCGTTTATCGCTCCAACAGCAGTACTCATCGGGGACGTTACCATCGGGGACGAAAGCAGTGTCTGGTTTGGGGCAGTCCTCAGATCGGACCAAAACGAGAATCCAATCGTGGTAGGGGCTCGGACAAGCGTTCAAGATACCTGTGTGATCCATTCAGGGGAAGCACCGGTCATCATAGAAGATGACGTGACTGTAGGCCACGGCGCTATCATGGAAGGGTGCCTAATCCGCCGCGCGGCGATAATTGGCATCAACGTCACGGTCCTGGAAGATTGTGAGATCGGAGAGGAATCCCTCATTGCTGCTGGAAGCGTGGTGGTCCCTCATACCAAGATACCTACCCGCGTCCTTGCCGCAGGTAGCCCGGCCAGGGTTAAAAAGGAGCTAAGCGGAGATGCCCTGAACTGGATTAAAATGGGCTCGTCTACCTACATTAACCTTTGTCGGAACTATCTAGGGGGGGACTATAGGATCGTAGACTAAACAGAGTTCAAGGCTCACTTTTGACAGGTCGGACAGTAGAAGGCACTGCGGTTCCCGATGGGAATCTTTTTAATTTTACATGCGCAAACGGCACAACTCTGTCCTTCCCTGTTATAAACTCGAAGATGATTCTGGAACCCCCCTTTCCTATCCTCTCCGTCGCGATAGTCCGAAAAGGAGGTCCCGCGCCAGCGAATTGCCTCCCGAAGGATCTTGGGAGTCACGTGAGCGATTTGCAAGGCCATTTTTTGCCCGATTCTCCTTCCGCGCCTGGTAGGGCGAACTCCCGCTCGGAAGAGAATCTCATTGGCATAGATATTTCCTAGCCCTGCTACCACCTTTTGATCCATAAGAAGATTTATAATCCTCCGCCTGGAGGTGCGCGCAACGGCAAATAGGTACCCGCCGTTGAATCGATGGTTGAATGGATCCATGCCAAGGCGACTGATTTGAGGCCATCTTTCTATTGCCGACGCCGGCATCACGACCGAAAGGCCAAAGCGGCGCGGATCATGGTAGCGGACCTCTCTGCCGTTATCAATCTTTACGATAATATGGTCATGCCTCTCTCTTGGTCTCTCCCCGTCCACACAGATCAATTTTCCTGACATGCCCAGATGAGAAATCCACACCATCTCTCCTTCCAGTAAAACCAAAATATACTTTCCCCTTCGCTCGACATCCAGAATGGTTTTTCCTTGAAGAATCAAGGCGAAGTTTTCACCAACCGGATTCCTGAGGCGCTGCTCGAGTATTTCAACCTCAATAATGGTCCGACCATGAATTAGCCCACGCAGGTGATTGCAGATAGTTTCGACTTCAGGAAGCTCAGGCATGGAGCCTCCACCGCCTTACGGCGGTAGCATCCTTCATTTCTTCGGCGAAATCCGCCGAGGCACCCTCCTTCGCTTGCCCCGTGGAGTAGGTTCTCACTCGGAGGCTCTCGTCTCGACCGTGGTGAGTACTCCACGGGGCGAGCCGAGCTTCGGGGGGTCCACCTTTCGCATTCATCCACGGCCTAACAGCCGTGGTGTTCTGCGAAGGCGGATGAAAACTCGTCATTTGTCGGCTAGTGAATAAGGGAGCAGGATTGGATATCCATGCGACCCGCATCCGGCTCCTATGGCTCAGCACCCATTACTAAGACACTGCCTCTAGCGCACGGGACAATCGAATAAACTCATCCACGCTTAGGGTTTCCCCTCGGCGCTGCGGGTTGATCCCTTCGTGCAGGAGGATCTCTTGAACTTCTCCCCTACCCTTTTTCAGCAAATTTCGAAGGGTGTTGGTCAGTGTCTTGCGCCTTTGACCAAAAGAAACTCGAACAAGGCCACGGAGGACAGGTAGATTCTCCGGTGCAACGAGAGGTTTCGGATAAAGGCCGATTTTAAGGATTGTAGATCTTACTCTTGGCCGAGGGAAAAAGGCCTCGGGGCTGACAGATACCTTAGCCAAAATTTGCCCGTGAATCTGGCACCAAATCGAAAGGGTCCCGTATGATTTGGTCCCCGGAGAAGCTGCCATTCGCTCTGCAACCTCATGCTGCACCATCAGAACCAATATGGAAAATCGGTCACGCTCATCAAGAAGGCGAAAAAGGACTGGCGTAGAAATATTGTAAGGGAGATTGGCAACCAACTTAACCTTATGCCCGGGAAGTATGTCCCCAAACTGAACCTTAAGGACATCCCCGTGTACAAGATCCAAGGATGGGTCGCGTCCTAATGGAGTCCTCCGGAGCCATTCCACCAACATTGTGTCCACTTCAATAGCCCAGACTCTGCGCGCAACCGTCACCAGCCGACGTGTCAGGAAGCCCATCCCAGGGCCTATTTCCACTATCTCATCTCCTTCGGACAGGTTGACGAGGCGGAGGATTGCCTTAATGACACTTTCATGGATGAGAAAGTGCTGACCGAGACCTTTCCTGGGCCTGAAGCCTAACTCCTGGCACGCGGCCCGGACCTCTTGATAGAGAGACATACGAAGAAAGTGAAAACTAAAAAGTAAATAATCCCAGTGAGGCCTGGGGAGGGCGGACTATTTACTAACACCCATTACGACGGAACTACTTCAAAGCGTCAGGTCGGCATCGGCATTCAGACCAAGGGCATCCTTCCGTCCACGTTTAAGCAAATGGTGCCCGGCCAGGGCAATCATGGCTCCGTTGTCGGTACAGAGAGCGGGGGAGGGAAAATAAGCTTCCACACCCAATTCCTTTGCCCTTTCCATCATCTTGATGCGTAAGCGGCTGTTGGCTGAAACGCCACCGGTCAAGACGACGCGCTCCACTCTCAAATTTTTAGTCGCTCGCATGGTAGGGGCAATGAGCATGTCCACGACTGCCTCTTGAAAACTGGCGGCAATGTCGATCTTTTGAGCATCCCCGTGCGTCCTGAGATAGTGCCAGACGGCAGTCTTTATGCCACTAAAGCTAAAATCGTAGGAACCACTCTTCATGCGAGCGCGAGGAAAACGTATGGCCCTAGGGTCGCCATCTTTAGCCATCTGATCGATGACCCTTCCACCCGGATACCCCAACCCCATCATCTTCGCCACCTTGTCGTAGGCCTCACCCGCAGCGTCATCCCGAGTACCACCCAGATAGAGATAGTCTGAAAAATCCCGAACCAGATAGAGAAGGGTATGACCACCTGAAGCCAACAAGGCTATATAAGGAAATGGAACCTCCCGTTCCAGGAAAATAGCCAAGAGGTGAGCCTCAAGATGGTTGACGCCCACGTATGGAATTCCCCAGCGATAAGACGCTCCTTTTACGAAGGAAAGCCCAACGAGCAGAGACCCCGTCAATCCCGGTCCGTAAGTGACAGCAAAACCGCCCAAATCCTTCAACCCTATCCCTGCCCTTTCTATGGCCTGATCAACGATGGGAAGAATGTTCTTCACATGTTGGCGAGAGGCCAACTCGGGAACTACACCTCCATAAGGACTGTGGACAGCATCCTGTGAGGAGACGAGGTTTGAAAGGATAATGCGACCGTCCAGCAGAACCGCTGCCGCTGTATCGTCACATGAGGTTTCTATTCCCAAAACAAACATCAGACTGGCTCAACCTAAGGCTACGAGCGGTTCTCAGCGACGGGGGGGGAACCTAATTTCACGCTGGGTACGGGCTAACCCCTCAGATGCCTCTCGGTTTTTCGGATTCAACCGTAAGGCCTTGGCATAACTTGAATTGGCCCGATTTAAAAAACCTAGGGCATGAAAATTCTCACCCTTTAAGCTTTGCACCTTTGCCAGCCAATACCGCTGATCGGTGAGGTGAGATTCTGCAACATCCAGGAAATCAAGAGATTCCCGGTAATGGGTTACATGATAATGGGCCTTGGCTAAATAATAGTGAACATAGGGATTCGAAGAATCTATGGCCAGAGTCTTCTCCAGTTGCACCATTGCCTTAGCGTACTGCCCGGACTTAATCAGCCTCTTTCCCTCTTCGGTAAGGCGTAAAGACACTGCACGCTGAGGCGAGGTTCGAGAGTCAATCTTGGCAACAAGAGATCCCTCGTCGGGTATAGGACCTCGGGTCTTGAGCTCACCCTCGGGTTTCTGAGCCTTCGCTTCTGAGGAAACCCCGCGCGGAGGAATCCTTGTCCGGAACTCAGAAGAGGGAGACGGCCGAGTCGGGGCACAGGCCTGGACCATCGCCAGAACAACAAAAAGGATCAGAATCCTTAGAATCCTACAGCGGAATAACTTGGCCCCCAGGGCACCTGAAAACCGTTCACGTCGCATTCCCATTATCTTGCCGTATGGGATAGCGGCCACGGCAAAAATCCAGAAGCCGCCGTCCCTTTTATGGTGATCGGCGAAGGGTGCAGCGGGCAGAAGGCAGTTGGCGCCTCTGACTTGAAGAATACCTCTCGGACAACCCTTGGACAGTTGGGAGTGGCACGATATCCGCTCAGAGGATCAATATCGATAAACTCTATACCCGATGGTTGATTAAAATCTGTGACAGGGTTTCCGGCCGTCGCCTTTTTCATAAACTCTGTCCATATAGGCAGGGCAGCCTGAGCCCCCGTTAAGCCGAGCTCACTCTGTTGATCAAATCCTACCCATACCACCGCCAAGAGATCAGGCGTGTAGCCTGCAAACCAGGCATCCCTGGTATCATTCGTGGTTCCAGTCTTTCCTGCAGCAGGCCGATAAAAACCTCTCCGCCTTACCCCCCGCCCCGTGCCCCGATCCAGAACTCCCTTGAGCAGGTGATTTATCAAATAGGCCGCACGAGGCGTGATGACTTTTTTAACCTGGACATCCCTCTTCTCCAAAACCTGGCCGCGCTGATTAATGACTTGCTTGACTGCCAGTGGATTGGTGCGTACGCCATTATTCGCTAAAGTCGAAAATGCCCTCGCAATTTCAAATGGAGTAACCTCTACCGCGCCCAACGCCAACGATGGCAGCAGCGGCAGAGGACCCTGGAGACCGAGACGATAAGCTATGTCCCGCACCTTTTTAATCCCCACCTCACTGGCGATACGGGCAGTGGCCGAATTAAGGGATTTCTCTAATGCCTTGCGAAACGTAACGAGCCCGTAATATTCCTCCTTGTAGTTTTCTGGTACCCATTCCTGGCCTTCATAGCTCCAGGTAAACGGGCTGTCCTCCACGAGGGTTGCGGGCGTGTACCTTATTGCCCCGTCCTCAGAACCGTAGATCAATGCGGCGAGGTAGACAAAAGGTTTAAAGATCGATCCGGGCTGGCGTCTAGCCTGGATTACGCGGTTAAACTGGGACTTCTGGTAATCCCTTCCGCCTGCCATAGCCTTAATCTCGCCCGTCTGCGGCTTGATCACCACGATGGCACCCTCAAGACGATCCTTCTTTCCTGACTCACGCAGATGGGGGTAACTCCTCTCTAATAGCTTCAACCCTTTCGCCAACGACTTTCCAGCCAAGGCCTGGAGCTGGAGATCGAGACTAGTGAAAATTCTCAATCCCTCTGATGTTAATACCTGCGACGAATAGCTTTCTGCGAGTTCTTTTCTCAGGAAATCCACGTAAAAAGGCGCATCGTTGGCGAGCTTCACAAACTCCCGAGGGCGTATGACCTCCTTGCGGGATCTCTCGAATTGCACTCGAGTGATAAACCCCTCCTCAAACATCTTGCCCAGGACGATATCTCTACGTGCCGCAGCAACCTTGACACTCCGATAAGGAGAATAACGGTTGGGGGCCTTAATCAAACCAGCCAGAAGACCCATTTCACCCACGGAGAGCTGGGAAGGCTCCTTGCCAAAATAAAATTTCGAGGCCTCCCAGACCCCAAAGATTCCCTGCGCCCCCTTCTGACCGAGATAGATCTCGTTTAGATAATTTTCCAGAATTTCATCCTTGGAATAGTTCCGCTCTGCCACAATAGCCATCAAGGCCTCTTTGATCTTGCGCCCCATGGTTTGCTCTGATCCAAGGAAAAAATTCTTCATCAACTGCTGCGTCAGGGTGCTCCCTCCCTGAACAATTCCACCTCTGCGAATATTGACCGCAAAGGCACGCAGCACCGCGATAGGGTCAATTCCCCAATGGTGATAAAATCTCTCATCCTCAATGGAAAGAATCGCACGAGTCAGCAAAGGGGGGACCTCGCCCAAAGTGACCAATCTCCTCTCTTCCCACGTGCGGTCAAAAAGCCCCGTCACTAACTCTGGCTCTAGCTCCAGGGAAAATATCTCTTTCCCACTCTGCAAGTTTAGAATTTTGGCAATGGTATTAGAACGCAGAATAAGGCGGACTGGAAATCCCTTAAACGACCCCAGGGGATACTGAAAATTGTGGAGATAAATCTCGGCTCGACCTTCTCTTTTTAATACACGGTAGTCTCCGCTAGCTCGCAGTTTACTATTCGTCTCCCTGTACCCGAGACGGAGCAGCTTTGCCTCCAGGTCCTCTGGGCGCAGATTCATCCCTGGATACATCAGAAAGGTGTCGGAGTATATCCTGGATGGGAACTCCCACGTCCGACCATCAAATTTGGCCGAAACAACCTCATCCAGGTACCTCATGTACCAGGCACCTAGAACAATCCCAAAAGTTGTAAACAAGACGAGGAAAAAGATGGTGAATTTGAGAATCGTGAAACGGGTTTTTTTTCGCGACAGTCTTCTCAATTCAAGGAATCTCCTGGATCAAAGTACCACTTACCTGTAAGTGTGTCAAAAAAAAGAAAAAAAAGGGCCGGATCAAACCAACCCACCCCTTGCAAAAGCACTTGAAAGGAAGAAGATCTCTCTGAAAAAACTACTTTGGGCTCTTGAGAGCGAGAAAGAGTGTTGTCTCACCTCGGCGCACCAAAAACAGAACTCCCTTACCCTTCTTGATCATGGCAATCGATTTTCGGTAGTCCGCAATGCTTCGGATCGTTTTTCGGTCGACTTCCAATATGACATCCCCTCGCCGAATGCCAGCCTCCTCGCCGGGACTTCCCGACTCAACAAAGGTGACCACTACTCCCTCCGGACGATCCAATCCCAGGCTCTCCGCAATTTGGGGTGTCACTTTTTGTACGGTTAACCCAAAATTTCCCTCTCCCTTGGCAGACGCGAATACCTCCTCCTCCTTAAGTTCGCCGATTACCACCGACAGTACAGCCTCTTTACCATCTCTCAGGACCTTCACCGGCACCTTCTTACCAATCGGCGTGCTCGCGACAAGGATGGGCAGATCATTCGATTCTTTGACCTTTTTCCCGTCAAATTCGATAATGACATCTCCTACCTTAACACCGGCCTTGTCCGCCGGTGCGTCCTTCGAGACATTCGCAACCAGCGCGCCTCTGGCTTTTTCCAGGCCAAGGGACTCCGCAATGGCTGGGGTCACCTTCTGGATAACCACTCCCAACCAGCCTCGCGAAACCTTCCCCTTGGTCTTGAGTTGCGGCAAGAGCTCTTTAGCCAGGTTGATAGGAATCGCAAATCCAATCCCGATATTACCCCCGCCTCGGCTGAAGATGGCAGTGTTGATCCCCACAACCTCCCCGCGCATATTCATCAACGGACCCCCTGAGTTTCCGGGATTGATAGAGGCATCGGTCTGGATGAAATTGTCGTAAGGACCTGCGCCGATATGTCTTCCCTTCGCGCTAACGATTCCGGACGTAACGCTGTGTTCCAGGCCAAAAGGATTGCCAATCGCAAGGACCCATTCCCCCACCTCAAGTTTCTCCGAGTCTCCCAACGGCGCAGTGGGGAGATCTTTATCAGAGTCAATCTTGATGACAGCGATATCTGTTTTTGCATCACGTCCGACAAGCTCGGCCTGGAATTCTCTTCCATCGGACAGCCTGACCAATATCTTATCGGCATTCTCCACGACATGATTATTGGTTAGAATTAAACCATCGCTGTTAATAACGAAACCCGAACCTAGACTCTTCTGGCGAAACGGGCCCTGCGGAGGAGGATCACCGAAAAACCTCTTCCAGAATTCACTAAACGGATCCTGTTCACCAAAAGGGCTGGGAAAGACTTGCTGGCCTCCCCCGCTCGACTGGGTCGTTGAGATGTTGACCACCACTGGAGTTAGCCGTTTTACCAAACTTACAAAGTCGGGCAAGCCCTGTGGGTTATGAGTCTCGCTTAGATGAGAAGTTGCCTGCGCCTCCTCGGTGAGACGAGCAGCACCGAAATGCCATGAAAAATTGAGGTGCGAAGCCAACAGGAGGACTCCCAGCAGAGAGGCCAATGCGAACTTGATCAACCTCTTCAGCCCGTCCCTTTTTTGCCGTCTTGCCTTTTCTTCCATTTAACTCTCCTTTTTATTCCTCACCGCCTCGACGTACTTCATTCGGAGATCGAAGAGGATGTCTTCCATGAGCTTCTCCTCTCCCTGGTCCAGATTTCCTCGGGTTTTCTCCTGCAGTACGCCGATGATATCAATCATCTGTTGGCCCACCGAGATGTCCTTCTCCGCCTGCCCGCTCAATGGATTGGGAATCTCCCCCAAATGTATCAAGGCCTGAGTGCTGAGGCCCATAATAAAAGTATAAAAGTTAATAGGTGGCAGTGGATCCTCGGCTCTCGTCTTCTCATCCACGGGTTGTTGAACGCTCGCCTGCTCATTCTGTCCTTCCGGCGGCGCCACGTCCTCTTTATTTTCCCGGGTCTCCCCGGTATCAGGGTCAAACCGCCGCCTATCGTCAACTTTAAAACTCTTATCGTTTTCTCGTTCACTATCACTAGCCATAAAGTCTCCTTGGAGAACAGAAAACCGGAAAGCGAACTCAGATTACGGTGGAACTAAACTTCCAGGCTATCCCTCTAAGGTGAGCCGTGATCTTATGGGGGTACAGGACAAAGTCGGGAAAACCCTCTCTTCATAACTCTAAATCTGGTACCACTCCTTGTCAAGGTCATTGCCTATAGCATCCTATCCAAAAGTCCAATGACTTGGCTAGGTGCCAATTCAGCTAGGCAATTTCGGTGAGCACAACTATTCATGATTGAGGGGATACAGGGAGAGCAATCCACGTTTTTCGTTATAACGCTTACCCTTTTCCCCCGGGGACCCCATTGAACAGGATCTGTAGGGCCGAAAATAGCCACGGTCTCGATCCCCAGAGCAGCCGCGAGGTGGGTTATTCCGCTATCATTTCCCAAGTAGACATCGCAACGGCTCAACAAAGCGACCACCTGGCTAAGGCTGAGACCGTTGACTAATAACGCATCGCCCCAAGACCTATAGTCCGCCATCCTCTCTTCCTCTACCGGACCAAATATCACTATGACTTTGCCATCCCCACGTTCTCTCAACCAACGACTGATGGCCCCATAAAACATGGGGTTCCAATTTTTCCCATTAGCCCCGCTACCTGGCGCAATGGCAAGGACCCTTTTCCCCTCAAGGCTGTTTTGTTTCCAAAAGCGACGGCCCCAGGCGGCTGCAGCAGGCAATAACGGGATCTCCGCAGAGAATTCCGACAAACTCTCTCCCTCCAAACAGTGGTAATAATAGTCCATCATGTGCATCTTCGGCTGCGATGCACGAAAGGGAAAGATACGGAGGTCGCCATTGTAAAGAGACTTGAGATTCCCAACGAAGTCGGGCTGCGTTGCTCCCATCCATGAGTAAATGAAGGCATACGTCGAAAGAAAATCCTTGAGCCCCAGATCCATCTCGGCTCCCGTAGCAAACAGCCTGCCTATTTCGTGGCAGTCGAGGGAACGGACTGAGACAGGCGGGAGCCTGGGAAAAAGCACTTCAGAGAAATCGGAACGCATGGCAATCTCAACATCAAAACCGTGCTCCCGCTCCGACACGTATTTTAGGGTAGGAAGGAAGCAGAGAAAATCTCCCAAGGCTCCGGGAAAAACCAATAGACCTTTTCTTTGCTTCTTCTTGGCCGCAGACTTTGGCGGTCTTACGATAGCACTTAATTGACATTCCTTCATGGAAAATATAGCATAATCTTAATTCTGAACCGACCTCCGTTCTCAACGCCCCATAGTAGCAGACATCATGGTGAACCTAAACGGACCTCGATCCATTCTAAATCTCATTGGTTCCACACCGGTCATTAAACTGAGAAATATACCGGAAAAAAAAGATGCCGAGGTCTGGGGAAAATTGGAATCTATGAACCCAGGGGGCTCCGTAAAAGATCGGATCTGCCTCAGCATGATTGAAACGGCAGAACGCGAAGGCCACTTAAAAACCGGTGGCACCATCGTGGAACCAACCAGTGGAAATACGGGAATCGGCCTCGCACTTGTGGCCGCAGTGAAGGGGTACCGCCTGATACTCACCATGCCAGACACGATGAGCGAGGAACGCCGAAGTCTTCTTGCCGCCTACGGAGCCAAACTCATTCTCACCCCGGACACCAAAGGGATGGGAGGCGCCATCCACAAAGCCGAGCAGCTCCTCTTGGAGCATCCGGATTATTTCATGCCACAGCAGTTCAATAATCCTGCAAACCCGGAAATTCACCGCCGCACTACGGCCGTGGAGCTCCTGGAGCAGTTCAAGCGGATTGATGCGTTTGTATCGGGAGTGGGAACAGGAGGAACCATCACAGGGGTGGGAGAGATTTTAAAAGATAAGATGAAGGGGATCAGGATCTATGCAGTTGAACCATCGACTTCCCCGGTCCTTTCGGGAGGAAAACCCGGATATCACAGCATCCAGGGAATCGGGGCAGGATTTATTCCAGGGGTTCTCAACCCGCAGATTTACGATGAGGTCATGACTGTCAGCGATGAGGATGCCGCCTTGTATGCCCGTAGGCTGGCTCTAGAGGAAGGGATCTTTGTCGGAGTTTCGTCGGGGGCAGCATGCTATGCCGCCCTTAAGGTAGCCAAGAATTTAGGCAAAGGCCATGTGGTAGTTACAATCCTGCCAGACACCGGTGAACGCTATTTAAGCACGGACATCTTTGAGGGCCGACCATTGATGCAAAATTCGCAGGGCTAAAAGCAGCCATTAGTAAGGACAGATGGAAAGACAAGAAAAAACAGCTGCCTGCGAGCGGATTCTGCAGGAACTCAGCTTTACCCAGATCCGGGTTAGATTTCATGGTGACCTGGTTCGGATCGAGGTACCACCTCAGGAGATTCAAAAATTATACGAATCATCCACAAGAGAGGCAATTGTCCAAAAGTTTAAAAAAGAGGTCGGCTTCAGTTATATAAGTCTCGACCTGGGAGTTCTCGCAGCAGAATCGTGAACGAAGGTTTAGGGAACCGATTCTCCCAGGGCAAGGAACCCTAATTTTAGACCCGCCCTTTGCTTAGAAGCGCTTCGCCGAACAAGAAATCCTCCGCGAACGTCATCTTAATATTCGTTTTTTCTCCTTGCAGGACGGCAACGGAAGATCCCAAGCGTTCCACGAGCATGGCGTCATCGGTAACTTCTAACCCCTCTTGTGCAGCCCGAAGGTAGGCCTCACGGATCAATTTAACACGAAAGACTTGGGGTGTTTGAATCTCCCATAGGGAATTTCTAGGTGGAGTTTCCTGTACCCGGCTATCCGCAGTGACCACCTTTATCGTGTCCCTTACTGGCACACCCACCACCACGGCACCTTTTTCAAAAGCCGTTTCCACGCATTGATCGATTAGACGGGAAGAAACAAAAGGGCGTGCCCCATCGTGGATCACTACCACTTCACAATCAGCGTCCAAGCACTCTAGCCCTTTCCCCACTGAGTCCTGTCGCCTCGGACCACCAGGCTTCACGACACATTCAAGAGAGCGCAAACGAGTATCTGACCGGATAAGCTCCTGACACCTCAAGACCTCGCCGCTCAAGGTTACGAGAATGATCTTGCGTACATTTGCACACGTAGCAAAGCGACTCAGGGTATGGAGAATCATGGGACGCCCAGCAAGGGGCAAGAATGCCTTTGGAGTCTCCTTGCCAATTCTTTTACCCTCACCGGCTGCAACGATCACCCCGTTGACGCGCATTAGACTCTTTTAAGATCTCCTATCGGCAAAAAAAAGAGCCGAGATCGGTCTCTCGGCTCCTGATGATATGACACTGGTGGAAGGATTCAAGTATTTAGTGGGTGAAAATATTATGCAACTCATCTATGATCTTCTTCTCTGTGTGAGAACGAGCAATAGAGAGTTCCTTGACCAGAAGATTTCTGGCAGTATCCATCACTTTCCGCTCGCCAAAAGAAAGCTCTTTGTCTCCTTTAAGAAGAAACAGGTCGCGAAGCACCGTGGCAATCTCCAGGATAGATCCGGTTTTAATCTTTTCCGTATATTCTCGATAACGCCGGTTCCATGTCTGTTGATCTATCTCCACCTTCTTTTGTCTTAAGACCTTGTACACCCTAGTAACCATCTGCTTGTCTATGACCTTCCTCAACCCCACGGACTGGGCGTTGTCGACCGGGATCATGATCTTCATGTCCGTATCCAGGATGCGCAGCATATAGAACTTCGTATCTGACCCCGAGAACGCCTGGTTACGTATAGATTCTATCTGTCCGACTCCATGTGCAGGATACACGACCTTTTCGCCAATTTTAAACATAGGTCCCTCCAAAATAGAATGGTTTCCCCTGAATCTTATCAGAAATGGCGCTCTCGTTTGAGGAAAGGATGGGAAAATTTGGTGATTTCGATACAGTGGCAGGAAAGATTAAAAACAAGCTAACAGACAGGCATTCACGTTGATTCACAGTTAGAGCTCCGTCCTGCGCTGCAGGGTAAGACAAAAACAAAAGCGGCCCGAAAAACTCAGACCGCTATAAATATAAAAGTTACTCGTATCTATACGACAGATGGGTAGGTCCCGTCAAGAGACTATAGGGATAAATATATAATCTTAATAAACAAGAGGTTAGAGATGAAACCTATTGTATAGCATTATATTAAGCTTAGGCGTCTTGGCCGGCTAGCTTGCCAGATTGAGCACCATCACCAGGGCGTCTTCTCCGTCATCTTGATAGTAACCCCTGCGAACGCCCTGCGCCACAAATCCTAATGACCGATAAAGCAGTTGCGCTGATTCATTCGATTTTCTAACCTCTAAGGTTACCTGAGTTAACCCTTGATTTTTCGCTTTCTCGATCGTCATACTCAACAGGGAGCGACCCACTCCCTGACGCCGACAGGTAGGGTGAACGGCCAGATTGTGAATATCTAACTCCCCCGGTAACTCCCAGAAAATGAGATAGCCTACAATTCTCTCTTTGATGTGCGCTATAAATGACCTTGCATAGGGAACTTTTAGCTCTTCCATAAAGAAGCGTGCACTCCACGGACTGGAAAAAGAGGCCCGCTCAATCTTCATTATCTCATCGATGTCTGGCGGCCCCATCTCCCTAAAATGGACAGAATCCCCATAATCAGGAGTATTATATTGTGGTGATTTCTCCTGCACTTTTGCCACCGGCCTTGCCATCCCAGTCTTATGCTAAAGGCCTGACATCTTGGAGGTATTCGGCGTTCTCCTTTAAGAGCAGGATTTCCAAGATTTTGTTATGACAACGATGTGAAAAACTCTCCACCCTTTCCCGTAATGGGATAATCGTGGTGAACTCTGCCGGAAATGCCCCCACATTCCCCGACATCTTTCTGATATTCTCGTCCGTACACCTTCCCTTGATGATGAAATGACCATCCTTCAGAATGAGATCATAATCATAATCCGGCATCTCATCTGGAAGCTCTGACCTTCCGGGAAGGTCAATTTCAGGAACTTTTGTCGGAAACTCTATTCGTAGATGATAGGCCTGTCCCCAATCTTCGATCGTGTAAGCGTGGCCGTACCGTCTTTCCCGCTCCAGTTTATCTACATATCCTTTTCCATAGAAGCCTTCTACAGGAACGGGTAAACGCCGAATAATCCCGGTACGTCCCGCCAGCAACGACCGAACGATGCCAGACAGTGGAAAGCCATAAAAAGAGCCCCCTAATTTCATTTCTTCAGGAGGCCTTGCGTGAAAAATTCCTTCTCTCAGCCGATAAACTCCTTCCGTAAATCCCAAAAGAAATCCTAAAAGGATAAAATTATTAATTCTTTGATTAAAAAGGACTTCCACCCCTTCCCACCCAACCGCTAAAAGCATGAGCAACGCCGGATACGCAAGCAGGTTCAGAAAGATATTAAGTCCTGTGGCCATAGCCGCAGTGAAGAAAAAAGGATTCCCTATTGCTTTCTCTACGTCCTTCTTTACATGGTGCGAAAGGGCACCGACAACCGGCTGCAGGATAAAAGCCAGGAGTTGAAAACCTCTGCGATTCCTCTTGCGGATTCCTTCCAGTACCTCTGGAAACGACAAGGGCAATTCACCGGGAAACCGTTTTGGGCGTTCAGGTCCTCTAGGAGGCGAGGCCGCAACCTTCTCTCCGGAATCCTGTTCGTCCTTGGCGTTTACAGTGGGCTCAGGTGACGGAGGCGTCTCCGGTTCTACCTTCTCTTCAGGGGTTTGTTCTTCCGCTGCCATGCAATCTTCTCCTCAACCGCCTCGCGGGGTATGACGGAATTTTTCATAAGTTACTTAATTTGTGAATTTTGTCAACGATTTAGATACCTGCGTTGAAATTATAAGAAAGTCTATGTTAGGTTTCAGAGAAAGGCGGCGTACCCAAGTGGTTAAGGGAGAGGTCTGCAAAACCTCGATGCGGCGGTTCGAATCCGCCCGCCGCCTCCACATTCTCATTGATTTCCTTAGCAATTCCCAAACCTCGCCCTCTTCTTACT
>JAZFYO010000420.1:0-4130 GCA_036443615.1 Binatia bacterium
TAGGACTCCCTCGTTAGCGATACGGTCTAGATTCGGCGTTCGGTAGCCCATCATGCCCATGTTGTAGGCGCTGACGTTGCTCCAACCGATATCGTCACCCCAGATCACCAGGATATTGGGTTTGTCCGTTTGTTGGGCTATTGCAGGGCTCAGATACAAGACTGATACCAGCAAAGCAACGAACAGAGTGGTTAGTGTCTGCGTTCTTGTTTGCATTGATTTACCTCCTTCTCATTGTCCGAGCTAACTGTAGTTGAGAGGTAAACCCTGGCGCAACTGTCAACTTTGACAGGGGCCCTCCATCAGCTCTTCGGTCTATACTTGCAGAATTTTCTAGCAAACAGCAGTAACCAACAGGAGGACCCAATGACATTAAACGACTGGATAACGCAACCGGGAATTCTTTCTCGATGGTTGGAGGTGCAGCTTGGTCTACACCCATGGTTCGTTTTGGGGGTTCTTGCTCCAATCGCAGCCTTCCTCGTGATCTTTCTTCTTCGACGGATCGCACTTGCTGTCTTGTTTCACTTTGAGAAACCGAGAAAATATCAAGAGTCGGTGGCGTCAATCAACTAATCGTTCCACCCAACAGAGACCCTCGACGAGTAACCGTTCGGGACTGGAAAGCTCCTATCAATCGCGGCAGCGGGGTGCAACCAAAACCCAAAACTACAATCGTTCCGGCGGCGGTGGTGGGGGACGGAGGAGATGATCGGGGGAAATGCTTCGGAGCCGGTGCGGGGATTCGATCAAAAGATTACCGTCTACAAGCGTTTTATTGCGACCATAGCATTCTCCCTTACTTGCTACAGCTGATCATTCCCGTGTGTGCTAGTGCTCGAATGCCTCGTAGGAAACGATCTTCCAGGTGCCGTTCTCCCTGGCCCAGAGTAGCCCCAGAACACCTCCCTGATCCCCCCCGATCTTGAATCGAAAAAGAGCACCCCAGTAGATGCCATAGTCGGTCGGTTGGGGAACAGGCGTACCGGGAGGAGCAGGGATGCTCTCACAGAGGTATCGCTCCGCATGCCGGACCATCATCTCGGCAACCGTAAAGTCTTTATCGTAGACATGGGGGATGATCCGCAACTCGGTGGACACCGGCAGGACGGCGCTGATGGCTTCGGCTAGATTATCCCGATCTCCCATCTCATCGTTTAAGGCCTCCATTAGTTCGGCCAGCAGTCGGCGGGCCTCGTCGGTCCGCAGCACCTCATCGCCCGGTCTATCATCGGTGTTGAGGCAGGCCAGTAAGCGATCGGAGAGAAACTCCAGCGCTTCATCCACGTTTCGTCTCACCAGCCAGTCGGTCAGAAACTCCTGAGCCGCCTCGTAAACCTCGGCAATTGCAGCCCCTCGCGAACGATCAGGAGGAAGCTCTTCTTCGATCTCCGTGTCTCTCATCGACAACAGACCGGCGGGTTTTTCCGTGCTCTTCCTGACAAGTTCCCCGTATATTTGCTGCCACCAGGCAACCAGACCGCCCCAGCGGCTCGTGTGCCGCTCATAGTTATCTCCCGCACGCACGTCGGAGTTTGCCGAGGTGAGATGTCCGTTAAACATCGCCCCCGGCATTTTGCTGGACCGATAGTCCACGTCGATGTCGGCTTTCATTTCATCCTCGGAGAGGGAAAATTGGATATTGGGAACCTTGTCCTCCTGACGATAGCTCTCGGGATAGCCCGCATGATAGACCGTGTTTTCGTGTGCTAGAAAAAATTCTGTGGACTTCTCCAGAGTCTCCTTGGCATCCGGGACCAGAAATCCGTAGAGACGAAACTGCTGATCCCCACTTCTTCCGTAATATTGACCGGCAACCCGCTCGACCCCCTCAACCAGGTCCAGCGCGGTCCCCAAATCGTTTCCCTCCTGGTCGGTGAGTTTCGAGTTCATCAGAGCGTTGGTCACAGCATCGTAGGTGGACCGCTCGGAGACCGTCATCGAATCAAAATACTCTTGTGTGCTCAGGTTGCGCCCACTCCGCTGATTAAAAGCAGCCGTATATCCTTCCAGGATCTGCTGTTGACGCGGCTCCAGATTCTCGAAAACGCTCACCTCGAGATCGACTTCCTGGCTGGGATCGACAATCCATTTTCCGGGCCAATGGTGATCGATTCCCACGACTTTGAATCGGCTGCTCTCTTTACGCAGAAAAACAGTGATATTCATCTCGCGATCGTCGGCCCAGATCCGAGCGGAAAAGTACGAGCCTTCCGGCGCCTGGCGGGCGGCGGAAGGAACCTCAAAGAAGGAGCCGGGAGTGCTGATCTTTGTGTGCTCTTCGCTCTGGTTGTCAAACCGGGACCAGTTCACCGAGTAGTTTCGTTGTGATGCTAAACCGTGTGCGACAGCCAGGTCGTCAAAAACCAATTCATCGTTCTCCACCCGGAACTGGTCCAGGGGAAGAACCTTCAAGAAATAGGCCTGCCCGATTCGATCACGGCGTTCGGCCAAACAGCGGACAATCCAGGCCGCCGCTTCCGGATTACTGTACTGGCCAGTGCCGACCAGAGCCTGAAGATCTTCATCGCTGAAGGCCATCACCTGTTTGGCTGCCCAGTAGGTGTCATCGGGCAGCCGGTTCTCAAAGGGAGCCAGTCGTTGATTGGCCACCCACTTCTCCGGATCAAAGGTCTCATATTCGAAGTGACCCACAGAGCGGAATTTCGGGTAACTGGCCCGCATCCATCGCGGGGTGTAGATTCCCAGGCCGATGAGGTTTTTCAGGGTCGGGCCCCGGTCCCACAGGGTCTCGTTCCCTTCCCGGGCCGTCTTGGGGCGTTTCTGTCCACTTCCCAGTGTGGCCGTAAGATCGATCAGGAAATGGCGGATAAAAGGGATGTCGTTTTCCACAACCAGTGAATCAATCGTCTTTGTGGGAAGTATGAAGTTGTGGTTCAACCAGGCCGCAAAGACGAAGAGTCCGCGCAAGTCGCGCCGGTGTTCGTGAGGGACGATGTCATTGGGATCGTCCGATCGGGTACTGAAAAATTGAAAGTTGCCCAAGAGCTTGTCCCAGTTCACGGGGACGCGGGTGGCAACCGTCCGATAGCCGCGCTGGCGATCGACCGCCACCGTTTTGAGAAAACTGTCGATATCTTCGTCAGTTAGATCTCGTTTCTTGCCCATACTGGTAATCTGTTCCCCGGCTTCGGAAGCCACCATCTGAGTGCGCGGAAAATAGACGATATAGTTCTCCCAAACGTTGTAACCCAGGGCATAGAGAATCTTGGAGGAGACCATCTCTGCTCCCGTGGACATCTCCAGGTAGTCGGGAGGATCAAAACGCAGCAGATAGAGCTGCTTCTGGGAATCCACAATCAGGATCCCCGGCCGGAGGCCGTACTGTTTCACGGCCAGAACGTGCCATGGTTGATCCTGTAAGGGAGGCTGTCCATCACCCGCTCCCCGCACCAACTCCCCGCTGGACAGACGCCTTTTGCCGTGGCGGTTGGTATACCAGGAACTGTTCATCACCTCACCCAGTGTATTGACTGCCCCGGCAGGAATGACGCCAATCTCGGGATGCCGCTCTCCCGGATCGCCGAACGTGTTGGTGAAGAACTCCAGTAGGTCGCTCAGACCCCGCACGCCGGGATCGGGTGTGGCCATGGGAGGTGGCTCTGCTTCCAGCGGATCATCGGGATAGAACTTCTGACCCCAAATCGGGGTGGCCAGCATCCCCATGAGGATCAGCCCTAAAGCAGCTGCTTGACTCCTCCTTCTTCCTGTCATCGGAGCGCCTTTCCCTAACCCGCTGCTGATTTTAAGCCCGGTAAAGTCGAGATCAGCCTTTCGCGCAGTTGCTCTGCATGCTAAATCTGCAGGGGGTGAAAAGGCAATCAAAATCACCCTCTATCTTGGGTGGAGTTGGCTGGAATGGGGTGGAGTGGGTTTGGCGCGGTTATAATTTTGGTTACAAAAGGCTGATTTTGACCATTGAGGCGGGAGCAGGGCTCTCCTAAGTTATTGATTCTATTGTGCCCAGGGGAGGGACTCGAACCCTCACGAGGGAAACCCTCACAGGATTTTAAGTCCTGTGCGTTTTTTGTTGACCGAACGCGGGGATGAAAATGGCCGGATACAACGGAAATAGCCTGAAGGTTGGTTGACTCGCCGCCCCGAACGGT
>JAZFYO010000421.1:0-2463 GCA_036443615.1 Binatia bacterium
AACTAATGAAAAAAGATCTTGTTATTAAAATAAGCGGGAAGGAAACACCTCTGTTCCCGGAGTATTGTTAATATGGGCAAAAAAGATAGGCCATATCCACATGACAGACTTCCGAAGATCAAGGCGAGTCCCCTCATGGAGGATGATGATGTTAAGTGGATGGTGGGGTGAATCGATCAGCTAGAGACAAACTCAATGTCAACGGCGAGGGAACTTGAGTTGTCTAAAACAAATTAGAAAGCGCAATAAAGGATCTTGTACGGGATGAATTTCGGGAAATAGCGACAGCGACTATCAGGCTCATGTTTAATATCGATACCTGAGCTAGAAATGGCATTCACCACAAACACCCTCTCCCAAGTCGTTAATGCTCAGGGGTCAGGAGGTATCCGTCTTTTAGGACCGCTCAGAGGCAATCCATAAAATGTCAATTCTTATAGGGCTCAGAACCGCTCTGGGCTTGGGTTTGCTCGGTATCAGACCCCCAGGACTCATTTAAAGAGCTATTGAATTGCGTCTGCGACGGTTAAATTAGGCACATGCAACAAAGCAATGAACTGGCGATATAGACGGCGCTTATTTAATCACCTTGGTCGCCTGCCGAAGGACCTCGGGCGGAATCGTGATGCCGAGTTGGTTGGCCGTCTTCAGGTTGACGACCAGGTTGAACTTCTTCCCTTAGACAGAAATGCGCAAGCAAGATATGCGGCGGGGGAAAATCCCCTCTCTGCTTAGAACGGAAGTCCCCCTGACGAGATTACTTGGCCACGTTCCTAGCTGTCAGTAGATTACGACACAATAAAAAAGGGGGAGCCTTTTGGCCTCCCCCTTTTGTTCATTTCAACCGCTAACCGTTACCACTCAACCCTGATGCCTAACTCAAAGGTGTCGAAGTCTACGTCATCTCCTGAATTAACGCCATCGATGTCCGCAGCACCCCTGCCGATCTTATTCACACTATAGCGCCCATACTCGAAACCAACCTCAAGACCGGGCCGGACAACATACCAGCCACCAATAGTAAAAAGATGGGCGGATGCCCGCGTGCACTCACCGCCGGGAGTCACGCTGCTACAGTCCCTGAGCTTGTCATTCGGCGCCTCATAGTCTGTTCGCTCGAAGCCGGTAAACAACATTATGCTACCGGGGCGCTTATGGGATCCCGTCAATAACCCCTTTGGACTCCATGCCCAAAGCTCATGCATAACCCGCCACATGTCGCCTTTAACCAAGCTGCCGCGACCTGGCGTTGTCCTGCTACCATTGATGCCTGAGAAACGCCCACGGTTATAAGCCGTGGCTGTTCTCAGCCAGTAGGGACCAATCTTCCAGCCAATACCAGGGGTCAAATAATAACGTGCACCTCTCAAATCCTCATTGACCTCGATCAACCTGAGCCGCTGCCTCTCCGTGGTCCGAACCCGGAATTTACCCCTGCCACTATCTCCAGCTTCGGTGAGGACTTGCTCATACTGGACTCCGAAGCCGACATCGATCCCCTTGAGCCACTTGTTCTTCAACTTCTGGAAGGGCTCATAGTTGATGCCGCCATGAAACGCACGGTTATCAGTATTTGGGTTGGGTGAGCCGTTTTGGTTCGTCAGACCGTTGTTGGAAACGAGGAACTGAAGGACCCTGATTCTGCCCGGGCCAACAGGGAGATTCCTCCAGTCCAGGGCCATCCCGTTGACGTTAGTCCCTGCACCGATACCCGCACCGTCCTGCATCATCGACCGGTCGAACAGACCGCCCGAGGAGCTGCTCCAGTTGGTGTCGTGCTTGTTGAAGAAGGCCGATACCCTGGGACCGATGGTCAAGAAGGGCAGCCACGGGTTGATCTTCTCAAAATGGATCTTGAGCTCCATCTTCTGGATCTCGATAGTCCTCCTTTGATCAGCAGCTAGGTTCTGCTGATACTCCAGCTCGTAGAAGCCGTCGTCCCAAAAATAGATAAAATATGGACGGAGCCGTCTGACTCGCTGTAAATGCTGATTGAAGCCACTATCTTCTAGGGCATCGCTTTCAAAGTACAGCAATCTGTGATGCCACCGAATCCGGGTGCGAAACCCCCAGCTCCTGTCCGCGGCCCATATAGCCATCCCTCTGCCCTGGCGGTAGCTGAACGTAGGCAGTTTGGCCTTCGCCGCCAGCGCTGCCTCCTTCATCTCTGCCTGCTCTCCTTTAAGCTGCGACAACTCTTTCTCCACTGCCTTGATCCGCAATTCCACGTCATCCGCCCTGGCGGGAGCCACCGCAACCACGAAGAGGCCGATCAAGAGCAGCGTACCTACTGCGGCTAAGATGCTACTTAGATTATCCTTCATGTTTCCATCCTAATAGTAGAGTGGCGTAGATGAGTTTTCCTAACTTAAATCAAATCAGGGACTAGGTGTCAATACGACGTTTGACGTATATGCCCCTCCCCTATTTGTTCTTTAATTTAGAGGACTTCGCCTTATCGAG
>JAZFYO010000422.1:0-3186 GCA_036443615.1 Binatia bacterium
GGCAATGGGACTGTGCCTTGAAGGCCCCACCCTATCATGCCCCAGGGTACTTACTCCTCAGGTCTGGGCCTGACGGAACCTCTACGTTCAGGTGCCCGCGGCCTTCCGTCTCGCTCCCCTCGGAGCAATATTTGTGGGCGAGGGGGGCTGCTCCAAAAAAGGGAGACATCCGATTCTAAATGCTCTCAAAGAGAGAGAAGATTAGGTTAAGTAGTTAAAAACAGATGGGCAAAGGCCCATTGGCTCCCGCTGAAGGGCAGGCCCCCTCGGCATACTCTGAATCCAGACTCCTCGTGGAAGAAAGCCTTACGGCCTTCCTCCCCCCTCGGCGTCCTCTGCACCCAGACATTCGGACGGGGAACCGTGCCAACCTCATGGGTCCTGAAGGAGAGTCAGAAATCAAGTTATATCGAACACGAGGTTTGAATCCCCGTGTTCGACCAATGGGGAGAGCCGCCGCTTCTCCCCCCTGTGGAGTAATGGACCGCGACTCCACGGGGGAAACCTCATCGGCTTTGTACCCGCCTCAAGAGGCGGGGTTTACATTGAATCTATTGTGAAATCTTGATGGGCCAACAATCTTAAAAAGGCAAGACCGTTCCGACGCCGACCTCCAGGGCGTGACGGTATATCCACTCAGCAATGGCAATGTCCTGGTTGACAAGGCCGACGGCACGCATAAGGATACGCTCCTGATCCGATTCTCGCCCTGGTTTTCGCCCCCCGACCAGATCAGGCAGCTCAGCGTAAACGTCATCCTTTGTGAGAAATCCCTCCCTCACCATCCGGTCCAGGTCAGATTTTTTCTTGCAGTGCTCCCAGCTGTCCACGATAAACTTATCTACCTTTTTATACACGGCGTCCTCCATCTCCTGGTGCTTGCCGATGGAGTAAACGACAACACCCTCCCGCAGCCACTCCTCACGAACAAATGGCTGCGAGGTAGTGGTGGCAGAGAACACAAGGTCGGCTTCCCTAACGGCCTCTTCAGCCGTATCGACCGGTCGAATGCGGATATTGAGTTGTTCCTCCATCTCCCTGGCGTACGCTTGCCGTGACTCCGGCCTGCGGGAGGCAACCCGAATCTCTTTAAATTGGAAGGCCTTAGCCATAACCGGAAGGGTCGCCCGCGCCGTATCGCCTGCACCCAGTACGGCTAAAATTGAGGAGCCTTGACGGGCCAAGGCTCGGCAAGCAACGGTTGCTGCGGCTCCGGTGCGAACGGCATGACACCAGTCCTCATCCATGATGGCAAGGACCTCTCCTCCTTCGAGGTCACTCAGAATAAGTATCCTCCGAGGTCCCCGGGCCGCACGTGAGGGGTCACGGCTTCCTCCCTCCGGCTTAATCGCCCGGAGACGGATCCCCGCTACCGGACGGGAGCCGAGGGCACAACCCGTTACCCAGTAATGCCAACCGCCGTTGGTTTTGATTGCGAGGTCTTCAGGCTCTGACCACAGGACCCTGCCCTCGCTGTGATCGCGCAACGCCTCCTCCGTAATCTCGATGGCACGGCCCAGGTCTAGGAGGCTCTTTACCTCTTCATTTGAGAGGTAGATGGCACCTTTTTGACCCATACAATTTGCTTTTAGTCGACGACGCTCAGGCTTTCCGCACCTGAGGTTAAAAACTCGGCGCCCTTCTCGGTAATGAGAACGTCTTCCTCGAGATGGACAGATCCTTTTTCTGTTCGAACCTTGGGCTCAAGCGCCAGGATCATGCCCGGCTTGTGTTCGGCCTTCTCGACCTCATTAATAGACGGCGGCTCGGCCCTGGCCAGGCCAATCCCGTGGCCGATCCTCTTTGGGCTTTCGACTCTAGGATACCCTCTCTGTTCCAGCTCGCGGTTGGCAATGCGGGATAGTTCAGCGATCGGCGCACCTGGCTTCATTTCCTCGCTGCACCGCCGAATGAGGTGCCAGGCCAACTCGTGCTCTTTCTTCTGTTCCGTATTGGGCGAACCGAAGATTGCCATCCTGGTAATGTCGCCAAAGTATCCGGCATAGCAAGCCCCGAAATCTGCCACCATCCGATCTCCCTTCTCGTAGCGTCGATCGTCGTAAACCGTGGAGGCATTCAGCATGAGAAAACCAGGGGTGCGGGGATTTGCCCCCTCTTCAATCAGCGCTATAAAGAGACGCTCTGCGACCTCGCGCCTAGTTATCCCCGGATGGAGTTGAGGGAGACAACGCTCATAAGCTCTCATCGAGATGTCACAGGCCCGCCGCATCGCTTCAATCTCACGGGGGCTCTTGATCAATCTCAGCTCACAGAGGGCCGAGGAGGCGTCCAGAATTCTCGCCTTAGGAAGCGCTTCGATGAGCCCTGAGAGATAGTTCGCGGGGATGCCGAGGCGCTGATTATCACCCATTTCAAATCCCAGTTTCGCCTCTCCCAAGCCCATCTCCTTAATCGAGCTGCTGATCATTTCCTGGGGGAACGGGACATCGACGTAGCTCCTCACCTCATCCACCCAGGGGAGGGCTTGCGCCTTCGCACGCTCATTGCCGTATACAAGGACAAGCGGTTTCTTTCCCTTGGGAAGAACGATAATTTGGGGACGCATGAGGTGATCGAACTGGTAGCTAATCAGGCCGGTGAAGTACCAGTAGTTATCTCGCGCAGAGACCACCAGGGCGTCAAGACCGTCACGCTCCATCAATGCGCTTGCACGCTCAAAACGATCGAGATACTCTTCCTGCGGAAAAGAAGCCTCCATCTCTTACCTCCGGTGAATTTTAAGTCAGGAGGAAAACATATCAGGTGGAGATGGGCTCCGCAAACCAGATGCGGGCACCGATATTGGCGGAAAGGAGATTATGATGGCTCTTTACGACATGGTCATTCACGGTGGAAGGATCATTGACGGCACCGGGAATCCCTGGTTTTACGGCGACGTCGCTGTCAAAGAGGGAAGGATTGTCCAGGTGGGCAAGATCGATCCGTCTTCGGGTCAGCGAGCCATCCCGGCTAAGGGGCGGGTAGTCACTCCGGGATATATTGATATGCACACTCACAGCGACCAGCCCCTGGTTGCCGACGGCAACGGCGAGAGCAAAGTGCGCCAGGGGGTCACGCTGGACATCATAGGCGAGAGCCAGACCGTTGCCCCGCTCAAAGGGCCCGTATTGGAGGAGTATGTAGCCGAGCACCGGAAGCGAAACGGCATCGAAGCGGACTGGACCA
>JAZFYO010000423.1:0-2551 GCA_036443615.1 Binatia bacterium
AGATGACAGGAATCCCTGCTTGTCTCGCTCCTTGAAGCACCTGTGAGGCATTCTGCACCACCGCCTCTGGGTCGCTGGCTACGTTGTTAACGATGCGTTGCTGAAAGTCCATAATCAGAACCGCGGCCTTCTCGCGGTCAATCGCCAACTGCTGCGTCATGTCAGAGCCTCTCTTTTGCAATCGATTCGGGTTTTGTTGGTCTCCTCTCTCGACGGCAATTATAAGCGTCCCGATTAATATCGTGAAACCGCCATGCCGCCTCAAGACCGCGTTAACCGCCTATGGGAGGTGTCGTGGTCTTTAGGCGCCTAGCGGATTCCATTCTACCCATGGGGGTAAAAGTTCTTTGCCCAGGGTTAACTTGTCTGGATAGTGGGAATGGTTTTCGGTAATGGGGGCTCCTTCGGCACATTATGCAAACCGGATATTGGCCCAGCCTTCTTCAAATGGTGTGTTGAACACACCTGTAGATGTCTTGCTCTTAAATTTCCATTCTCCGTTCACGCGCACGTACTCTTCGTCGTCTATCCCCGCCCGCCACATGGCCTTGTTTCCTTCTCCGACCGTGCAGGGCATGAACAAGTACCACCTGGCCCGGGCCGAGTCGCCTTTGACCTCTATCTGAGCGTTTAATCCATAGTGCAAAGCAAATGTGAAGATCTTAGACGCTCCCTGGAAGAACTCACGGATTGCTTCCCGTCCTTCGAACCGTCCTAGGGGGCCGCTTTCCCAAACGGCGTCCTCTACGAACAGCTCGGCTATTTTGTCCGGGTTGTAGTTATCGTCGCAGTATGCTGCGTACCTTGCTTTCAGGTTTCTGATAGCGTCTGTGTCCTCCAGAACGCGGACCCTATTCTCAAGCTCTTCCAGCTTCAGGATTAGATCTGTGGTTTGATCGGATGCCATTATTCCCTCCCTGCTATTGCTTTGGCACAGGTCCCAACAGCTTTAGATTCACTCATCTGTAGATTTCCAGCTACTCACAGGTTAGGGCAATGAACGGCTGGCGTAGGTTGCCGTCTTGGCGCCTGGGTGGAATTGCATTAGTCATTGAGAGATGTCCATAATCATAACTATAGTGGTCCCAGAGCAGGTTCAACCCAGCACTGGCACCGATCTCCACCAGAGCCAAGGCCGAGGAGTGACCTCTAACTGTTGGGCTACGAGACCAAATGCGGGAATCAGGCATGCACAGCGTCTCAGCACGTTAGTTTGGACTAGCCTACCCGACATGAGCCTGGTGATTTCCTCGCTGTGCTCAAGACAGAAGGGCTTCTCAGTAAATCCGATTAAGGGCAGATGAGCACCGAATTCCATGGCAAAACCTCCCTAACCTACCTGTGAGAACCATCAGGCGTTAGGTCTCTGAGTCCGGCTGGGAAAAAAGGCTCTAGAACAGACGGCGGGTATCAAGGTCGCCCCGTTGGAGTCCCCTTCCTCTGGGCCATTCAATCACGGGCTCCCCTGGGACACGATCGGTGGACTGATACCAGAGAAAAGCCGCTGATCCGACTCCAGCAGCAGAACGTCGTGGTCGCCGGCGTGACCTTCGCGGATCTCCTCCGTGAAGCGATGGACGGCGCCGGTGAGTGATGTGAAGGGTGACCCATGGATCAACCGCCAGAAGCCCCCTCAACCGAGGGGGCTTATAATGAAAAGGTGGCGCCCAAATTCAAGTAGCTGAACGCCTCAAAGTGATCGGGGCTGACAGTTTGTTACCGGAGTGGAATATGCCTAAATTCGTGCATGTTTATACCGGACCCGACGGGAAATCCGTGATCGATGAGCGGGAGTTTGAGATGACTGAGTTTGAAGATACCGAGGGCGCCCACGGGCTGTCGTCGGTCATCGAGCAGACCAGCGGGGTATCCTTCCGGCAGTATGAGCCGGGCTATTTCCTGGACTTCCACACCGCACCGCGGCGGCAGTACAGTATCTCCCTCACCGGTTCCATAGAGCTGGGCACGCCTGATGGCACCCTGAAGCAGTATGGACCCGGAACCGTGTTGCTGGCCGAGGACATGGAGGGCACCGGCCATTCCACCAGGGTGATAGGCACCGAACCCCGGTTCGCCATCATTATCCCGCTAATCTAGACCGGGGGTTAGAAGAGAAGCTGGCCGGGCTTGTCGTTCCCGAAGTGGACGCTTAGGCACCCAATCTCCTTCGACCTTTTCGGCAGCTCGGCCACGCACAATAAACTTGCCGCCGTACTTTTCGATGCTCGGCCCGTCCTGAATACGGTACTTTTCAAAGCCGGGTCGATAATATCGATGTCAGCGATTACGTATCCTGCCATCTTGCCCTCCTTGCCGCCGTTCCTATTACTGGGTTGCGCTACCGTAGGCCCCCAAATCCCACTACTGGGGATTCAGGAAGGTGGTCACAAAGCCCGCTGCCGCAAGCCAAGCTGGATGGGGATTCCTTCTGTTCGTCTTCTACTCACACCCCAACTTTGCGAGCAAATCGTCGGTCGACTGGACATCTCCGAAGGTCACCAGAAACTTCCCCAGGGTGTGATTGTGCAGCGCATCCGTCTGATCGGCGTTA
>JAZFYO010000424.1:0-14391 GCA_036443615.1 Binatia bacterium
CTGGAGCGAGATGGTTGGTACAGGCCACGACAGTTGGAGAACCAACACGAGGGGGTTTGGGGGGTGGCCCTCAAGGCAGTAATCTATTTCCTCAGGCCGGAAGGCTTACTTCCTCGAGGAGTATGGATTTAGAGTATGCCGAAGGGGCCTGAACATAGAGGTTCCGTCAGGCCCAGACTTGAGGAGTAAGTACCCTGGGGCAGGATAGGGTGGGGCCTTCAAGGTACAGTCCCATTGCCCGCGGGCGAAAGGCTCGTTCTCCGAGGAGAGGCAAGGCTGACGGGGCCCGGTTGCGAAGAGCTATTTACTATACTTTCCAATAGTGCCGGGGTTTGTGGACAAATGGGCTAAGGTTTGCAATTTATTGGAAATTAAGCTACTTTTGCGAAGTTGGCGCTTTTTAGCGGAGCAAAAGATGGCGCGCCGATGTGAGGTTTTCCTTGAGCCGTAAAGAGACGGTCGATGAGCTCAGAAAAAAAATCGATCAAGTTGATGAAAAGATTATAGAGTCTCTCAACCAGAGAGCCTGCCTTGCCCAAAAGATCGGGCAGACAAAGAGTCTCGGGAAGGAGGAGATTTACGTCCCCAGCCGCGAGAAGGCAATCCTTCAGAGACTATCCAGACTAAATCAAGGCCCCCTTTCCGAACAGGCTATCCGTTCCGTCTACCGGGAGGTCTTATCCGCCTCCCGATCCCTTGAGGGTCCCATCAATGTTGCCTACCTTGGTCCCGAGGGTACGTTCACGCAGATGGCGGCGCGCGAGCGTTTTGGCCTAGCCACCCATTTCATCCCGGCAGCCAACATACAGGACGTTTTTCAAGAGGTCGAGCAGAAGAGGGCCGACTACGGTGTTGTGCCTATTGAAAATTCTACTGAGGGGGGAGTGGCCTTTACCCTTGATATGCTGGTCGAGGCGGACGTCAAGGTCTGTGCCGAGATCTATTTAGCAATTCATCAGTGCCTTTTATCGCAGTCAGGCCGAATGGGTCAATTCCAGCGCATTGTCTCTCATCCCCAGGCCGTAGCCCAGTGCCGCCGCTGGCTGCTGAGCCATTGTCCAGATGTCCCCGTGGAGGAGGTGGCCAGCACGGCCCAGGCAGCCCAGATGACGGCAAAGGATTCGAGCCTGGCCGCCATAGCCAGCAGCCTTGCCCATGAATTTTACGGCCTGGAAATAGTTGAAGAGAACATTGAGAATCATGCGCATAACATTACTCGTTTCCTTGTCATCGGAACCCGGTTCAGCTCGCCGACCGGAGACGACAAGACTTCGATAATTTTTTCGGTTAAGGACGAAGTGGGAATCCTCCATCGAATGTTGGATCCCTTTGCGAAGAACAAGATTAATCTGACCAGGATCGAATCGCGCCCTTTGAAGAACAAACCATGGGAGTACCTCTTTTATTTAGATTTTAATGGTCATGTGGAAGAGCCCGGAATTTCCCAGGCCCTGAAGCAGCTTGAGAAGAGCTGCACCTTTGTCAAATTTGTTGGTTCCTATCCGTGTAGTGTATGAACTTTATTGAAAGAGTTCCAGAGTATATCCGCACCCTGATCCCCTATAGCCCTGGGAAGCCCATAGAGGAGGTGGAGAGGGAGTATGGCATCGGCGATTCCGTCAAGCTTGCCTCCAACGAAAATCCCCTGGGCCCTTCGCCCAAAGCCGTCAGGGCAATGGCGGAGAGGCTGCATCAACTTCACCTCTATCCGGATGGAGACTGTTTCTATCTGAAGCGGGCCCTGGCGGCTAGATTGGGCGTTCCTCCCGATCAATTAATTTTTGGCAACGGCTCCAATGAGCTCATCGAGCTGGCAGTAAGGACCTTCATGCAGCCAGGAGACGAAGCAGTGATGGCTCATCAGGCGTTCATAGTTTATCGGCTCGTGGTCCAGGGTGCCGGGGGGCTCGCTAAGATCGTCCCGCTAAATAATTTTACCCATGACCTTGAGGCCATGGGTCGGGCAATTACCCCGAGAACTCGTTTGGTCTTTTTGGCCAACCCTAATAATCCGACGGGGACAATCTATCGGAAGAGAGAATGGGAGGAATTTTTGGGACGGATGAGTCCGGAGGTCCTTCTGATCGTGGATGAGGCGTATTTCGAATACGTTTGGGACTCAGACTACCCCGACTCCCTTGTTTATCAAAAGGAGGGGAGGGTCATCTTGACTGTCCGCACCTTTTCCAAGCTCTACGGCCTTGCCGGCCTCAGGATAGGATTTGGCGTAGGCACAGCGGAGATGGTCGGGCTCATGCATCGAATACGGCAACCCTTTAATGTCAATGCCGCCGCTCAGTGGGCGGCATTGGCGGCTTTGGAAGATCAGGAGCATGTAAAGAAGAGCTTTGAGGTTAACCGGGAGGGGATGGACTTCCTAACGGAGGAGTTGAGGCGGCTGGGCCTGGAGCAGGTCCCGAGCCAAGCCAACTTCATTCTGATACGCGTAGGCAATGGGCAGGAATTGTTCCATCAGCTTCTGGAACGAGGGGTGATCGTCCGGTCGATGGGAGGCTATGATCTGCCCGATTATATCCGTGTGACCATAGGAAAGATGGATGAAAATATCAGGTTTATAAAAGAGTTAGAGGATATACTTAAAGTAAAACCGAGATCTTTGGGAGGGTTATGATCGTAGTCTTGAAACCAGGAATGACCCAGGAAGAGGTCCAGGTAGTGGCTGATAGAATCGAGAGCCTAGGCCTCAAGGCCTTCGTTGTTGTGGGAAAAGAGAGAACAATCATCGGTGCTATTGGTGATGAAAGATTGCTCGCGGATCAGACCTTGGAGTCGTTTCCGGGTGTAGAGAAGGTCATGCCCATTCTAAAGCCCTATAAGCTCGTTAGCCGTGAGTTCCAACCGGAGGAAACGGTGATCGAGGTGGGAGGGCACAGAATCGGTGGGAAGAAGATCCATGTGATGGCAGGCCCTTGCTCGGTTGAATCCCGCGAGCAGATCCTTGCCACTGCCGTTTCTGCGAAAGAGGCTGGGGCCACATTTTTACGCGGGGGGGCCTTCAAACCAAGAACATCTCCTTATAGTTTCCAGGGGTTGGGGGAGGAGGGCTTGAGTCATCTCGCTTATGCACGGCAAATGACCGGTCTGGCAGTCATCACCGAGGTCCTTGATCCCAGAGACCTTGACTCGGTCTATCGCCATACCGATATCCTCCAGATCGGTGCGAGGAATATGCAGAATTTTAAGTTATTGACCGAGGTAGGAAGGCTCGATAAACCGGTGATGCTAAAACGGGGGATGAGTGCGAGCATTCAGGAATTTCTCCTCTCGGCAGAATACATTGCTGCGGAGGGTAACCGAAAAATTATCCTCTGCGAACGGGGTATCCGAACCTACGAAACGGAAACGAGAAACACCCTGGACATTAGCGCCGTTCCCATCCTCAAGCATCTCTCTCATCTGCCTGTCTTTATCGATCCAAGTCACGGCACGGGAAAGTGGGAGCTGGTGACTCCCATGGCCTTGGCCGCCGTCGCTGCAGGGGCGGATGGGCTCCTTATCGAGGTTCACCCCCATCCAGAAGTGGCCCTGAGTGATGGGCCGCAGTCATTGAAGCCTGTAAAGTTCAGTGCCCTGATGAAGGACCTTAGAAAGGTCGCCCAGGCGGTTGGGAGGGAGACGTAGTGGCATTGATGTTCCGGCGCATGGTGGTCGCAGGGGTGGGGTTAATAGGTGGGTCGCTGGCGCTGGCAGCCCGAAAAGGCAGGTTGGTTGAGGAGATCGTTGGATTTGGGCGCAGCGAGCAAAATCTGCGTCTGGCTCAAAGGAGAGGGATCGTAGACCGCTATTTCACGGAAGGAGGCAAAATCCCCAGGGGGACAGATCTCCTTATATTGGCTACCCCTGTCCAGACGACCGTGCCGTTAGCGAGAGCTTTCCTGCCGAGACTTGAGGCAGGGAGTCTGATAAGCGATGTAGGCAGCGTGAAGGGAGAGATCGTGCATAAACTGGATAGGCTACTTCCTCACAAGATTTCGTTTGTAGGAGCTCATCCCATTGCCGGGAACGAGAAATGGGGAGCCGAGGCAGCGACCCCGGACCTCTTCTTGAAACACCGGTGTATCCTCACCCCCACGCGGAGGACCGATCCGAAGGCCGTTAAAAAACTAGGCTCGTTTTGGCGTCGGCTGGGGGCAAAGGTAGAGATTTTGGATCCGAATCTACATGATAGAATCCTAGCTATGGTCAGCCACCTTCCCCACGTCCTGGCGTATGCCCTGGTCAATACCTTAGGTCGAGTTGAGGTGGATTCCGTAGACCTAAAGGATTACTGCGCGGGAGGGTTTAAGGACCTAACGCGAATTGCCTCTAGCCGCCCTGAGATCTGGCGTGATATATGTCTGGCCAATCGGCAGGCGGTGAGCAAAAGTATCCTAGTCTATATGAGGTGTCTGGACCAGTTGAGGAGGGCGATTCGCGGTGGGGAGGGGGATCACCTGGAAAGGGAGTTTAGTAGGGCGAATGAGCTGAGGAGGGCAATCCCATAGATCAGGCAGCTGTAAGGAAGGTTGCAGAGGCACGTCAGCCGCTACGGGGAGAATTGACTGTCCCCGGAGACAAATCGATTGGTCACAGGGCTGTGATCTTCGCCTCTGTCGCTGAGGGAGTGAGCCGTATCGCTGACCTTTCCGCCGGAGAGGACAACTTTCGGACAGTGCAGGCCTTTAAGGATCTGGGTGTGAGAATCTGGAGTGAGGATCAGGACCTGTTCGTTGATGGAAGGGGATGGGAGGGGCTCTGTCCGCCGGGTAATCTCATTGACTGTGGTAATTCCGGAACGACCATGCGCCTGGTTGCCGGGGTGCTGGCAGGTCGCCCGTTTGTTTCTACCCTCGACGGAGATGCCTCCCTACGTCACAGACCTATGCAGAGGGTGATCGAACCGCTCAGTCGGATGGGTGCCGAGATCCTTAGCCGAAACGGCAAGGGGGACGCCCCTCTCGAGATCCGGGGAGGAAAACTTCGCGGGATTCATTATGTTTCACCCGAGGCCAGTGCTCAGGTGAAATCGGCAGTTCTCTTGGCTGGCCTACAGGCGGAGGGGTTGACGGTCGTGGAGGAGCCACAAAAGTCGAGAGATCATACGGAGATCATGGCTAGGGCATTTGGCGCAGAGGTGAGAGCAGAGGGTCGGTCGGTTTCCATTAATGGGCGCCAGAGATTGTTGAAGAGAGAGCTAAAAATCCCGGGGGATCTCTCGTCGGCAGCTTTTTTCCTGGTGGCCGCTGCAGCCATCCCCGAATCTGATCTTGTGATTCGCGGTGTGGGATGTAATCCGACACGGAGCGGTGTGGTGGAGGTCTTGAGGCGGATGGGGGCCTCTATAGAATTGATCAACTCGAGGGAAGAGACCGGGGAGCCTGTTGCGGATCTGCACATGGTAGGGGGGAAACTTAAGGGCGTGAAGGTCGGGGCGGAGATGGTGGCTCGGACGATCGATGAATATCCGGTTCTGTCCGTGGCTGCGGCGTTGGCTGAAGGGGTGACGACTTTTTTCGGGGTGAGGGAGCTCCGATATAAAGAATCTGATCGAATTTCCACGATGGGTCAGGAGCTGCGCAAGCTGGGTGCGGAGGTTGAGGAGGAGGAGGACAGCATGAGAATTGTGGGGAAGAAGAGACTTAAAGGCGCTCGGGTCAAGAGTTATGGGGATCATCGTGTCGCCATGGCGCTGGCCTGTGCGGGCCTTTACTCCGAAGGAGGGGTTGAGATTGAGGATAGCGCCTGTGCCGATGTCTCCTTCCCGGGTTTTTTTGATCTGTTGGAGAGTCTCCATTGGGAGAGGAATTAATCCAGGACGAGGGCACGCCTCGTGACAGTCATTTGGAGAGGGTCATTGTTGCCATTGATGGCCCGGCGGGTGCGGGGAAGAGCACAGTGGCGAGGCGGTTGGCGAAAGAACTAGGTTATATGTATATGGATACAGGGGCCATGTACCGTGCCTTTGCCTGGAGTGTGTCACGGTCAGGACTGGATCTGTCAAACGAGGGTGGACTGAGGAAAGTTCTGGATGAAACCGAGGTAAATTTGATAGAGAAGAAGGGCGATCACCGGGTCCTTCTCAACGGCCTCGATATTACGGATGAAATCCGGACTCCTGAGCTCAGTCAGATGGCGTCACGGGTCTCCAGTCTCAACGAGGTACGCGAGAGGATGGTGGGGCTTCAAAGAGAGATGGGCGCGCAGGGTGGGGTTGTAGCTGAAGGAAGGGATATTGGGACGGTTGTGTTTCCCCGAGCAGAGGTCAAGATCTATCTGGATGCCTCTCAGCAGGAAAGGGCGAGGCGCCGATATCAGGAGCTCGAGGCTCAGGGAAAAAAGGTGACCCTGGAAGAAACACTTGAGGAAATGATCGAGAGGGATCGAAGAGATCAGGAGCGAGATATCTCTCCTCTGTGTAAGGCCGAGGATGCAATCGTGATTGACTCAACATCACTTGAAGTCGAGTCAGTGGTCCATAGTATATTGCAGGCCGTTAAAAAAAAGATGGCTTATAATAAAAAATAAAATACGGGAGAGTAGTTCCATGGCGCAAATCGAAGAGGGCAATAGGCCCAAAGAGGCAAGCGGGGAGGATGATTTTCGGACGTTGTTTGAACAGAGTCTCAAGTCCGTTCAGCCGGGTGGAATAGTCAAAGGGAAAATTGTTGATATAACTCCAACCCATGTGGTCGTGGATGTGGGCTATAAGAGCGAGGGCCAGATCCCCGCAAGCGAATTTTTTGATCACGCAGGTAATATTCAGGTCAAGGTTGGGGATGAGGTGGACGTTTTCTTCGATCTGGAGGAGGGCGATAACGGGGACATCCTGCTATCACGGGAGCGGGCGGAAGACATCAAGATATGGGAGGAAATTGAAAAGGCGTATAATGAGGGTACGCCGGTGGAGGGAGTCATCCAGGCTCGGGTGAAGGGTGGTTTTAAGGTTGACGTTGGGGTGGATGGCTTTCTTCCAGGTTCTCATGTGGACATCCGGGCTACTCGCAATCTGGACAAGTTCGTTGGAAAAACGGATCGTTTTATCGTCTTGAAGTATAACCGGGTGCGGGGAAATGTGGTCCTTTCTCGTAAGGCGATGATAGAGCAGGAGAGGGGTCTACTTAAAAAAGACACGCTGAAGATCCTGGAAGAAGGGGTCATCCTTGAAGGGGTGGTAAAGAACATCACCGGGTATGGTGCATTCGTGGATGTGGGAGGCATTGATGGAATCCTTCATATCACGGATATGTCTTGGGGCAGAATCAACCATCCTTCGGACCTGCTCAAGGTGGGAGATCGTGTTAAGGTGGTGGTTCTAAAATTTGATCCCGAGCGGGAGCGGATCTCTCTCGGCATGAAGCAGATTACCCCTGACCCCTGGGAATCCGTCGAAGAAAAGTATGCGGTCGAATCTCGGGTGGAAGGCAAGGTGGTGGGCTTGACGGATTACGGCGCCTTCGTAGAGTTGGACAAGGGGATTGAGGGTTTGATCCATATTTCGGAAATGTCCTGGGCAAGAAAGGTTTCCCACCCTTCCAAAATAGTCCAGGTTGGAGAGACGGTTGAGACGGTGGTGCTCAACGTTGATCGGAACCGTCACCGCATTTCACTGGGATTGAAACAAGTGATGCCCAACCCTTGGTTACTGGTGAAGGAGAAATATCCCGTTGGGTCCGTTGTTAAGGGGCCGGTACGTAACATAACGGATTTCGGGCTCTTCGTTGGAGTAGATGAGGGAATCGATGGTCTTGTCCATATTTCCGATCTTCATTGGACGAAGAAGATCAAGCACCCCTCGGAGCTGTATAAAAAGGGGGATGTGATCGAGGCCAAGGTTCTAGGGATTGATATTGAAAATGAGCGCTTCTCCCTGGGAATTAAGCAGAAGGAAGGCGATCCGTGGGAGTTGATTGCTGAAAAAAATCCGGTCGGTTCCAAGATCGAGGGGGAGATTACAAGGATTGCCGATTTCGGGGTATTCGTACGAATCGTTGAGAGAGTAGAAGGATTGATTCACGTCTCGCAGTTGAGCACAGAACGGGTGGATAAGCCGTCGAGTGTTTTCAAGGTTGGGGACCGTGTTACTGCGGAGATTATCAATATCGACCCCCAGGAGAGGAGAATTGGCCTCAGTATCCGTGCCTTGAGAAAGACCGAGGAGCGAAAGGAAATGGAGGCCTACTTAAAGAAAGAGAAAGATACAGGAAAATTTTCCTTCGAGGCGATCTTAAATGAGGAGTTGAGACTCGATAAGGAAGAGGGCCAGCCCGTAATAAAGGGAAAGAGTGGCAACTCATAACGGTTTTCTTAGGATAGTCCATGGCTAAACCGGTTACGCTCATTAGGGGATTAGGCATTATATTTCTTGGCATTCTGGTCCTGTTCGTCGTAGTATTTTTTTATACCTTCTTCACCGGTGGAGAATCGAACCTTCTGACACTTATAGGAGGAGATGGGGTCGGCGTGCTTCGGATTGACGGGTCAATTGATGATTCCCGTGTGGCAATTCGCAACCTGAAAAACTTCGCAGAGACGAATAATATCAAGGCGGTGGTTGTACGGATTGATTCTCCCGGAGGGGGGGTGGTGCCCACACAAGAGATCGCCGAGGAGATTGAGAAATTGAAAAAGAAAAAGCCGGTGATTGCTTCACTCGGAGGGATGGCAACATCGGGGGGCTACTATATTGCCAGCGCTGCTAATCAAATTGTGGCCAATCCGGGAACTGTTACTGGCTCCATTGGCGTCATTATGGAACTGGCAAACGTAGAGGGGTTGATGGATAAACTGGGTCTAAAGGAATACAATATCAAGAGCGTACCCTACAAAGATATCGGCTCTCCTTTTAAGCCCCTGTCCCCTGAGGGAAAGGCGATCCTTCAATCTCTAGTGGAAAATGTCCACGGGCAATTCGTTCGTGCAGTGGCTAGAGGAAGGGGTAAGAGGCTGCCGGTGGAAAAGGTTCGAAAACTTGCCGATGGTAGGATTTTCTCTGGAGAGCAGGCAAAGGAAGCGGGATTGGTAGACGTTCTTGGCACGTTGGAAGACGCCATTAATCTGGCCGCCAAAGAAGGCTCGATTAAAGGGAAGCCCCAGATCGTGTATGCACGAGCGATTGAACGGCGCTGGTGGGAGAGGCTTCTGTTTTCCTTTTTCGGCGAGCGAATAGAATATAAAAAGAGATGGGGACTACGGTACCAGTGGTCTCCACTTTGGACTCATAGACAATCAGCAACCATGCCTCCATAAGGGGCGGGACAGCTTGAGTTACAATTATGAACGTTATGGTCTGTTTTGTTGGGAGGTATTATGACGAAGAGAGATTTAATTGACGAAGTTAACAGGAAGTTCCCTCACCTCTCTCGCCTTGATTCAGAGGTTATTATTAACTCCATTTTTGAATCTATGGTAGATGCCATGGAGCGAGATGAAAGGATTGAGATCCGGGGGTTTGGGAGCTTTGTGATCAAACATCGTCGGGCACGGGGAGGGAGAAACCCGAAAACCGGAGCGATGGTATCCGTGTCGGCTAAGAGAGTTCCTTTCTTTAAAGTCGGCAAAGAGTTGAGACTGAGGGTAAACGATGAACAGCCTGGTCCTGAGGACTCTCGGTGAAGCAACTCTGGGCCCCCTGGAGAATGGCTTACATCGATGGTGTCAAGAAGGGGGTATGCATATTTTGTGACAAGATGAGCGGAAATGATCTGCGTTCCACTCTCGTGCTGGCACTGACCGCCCACTCGATAGTGATGTTGAATAAATACCCGTATAGCAACGGTCACCTCCTGCTGGTCCCCAAACGTCACACCAACCAACTCTCATCGCTCTTGTCGGAAGAATATCTGGATCTCTGCCGTGCATTAAGGGAGACAATCCATATCCTCTTAAAGGTGCTGAAACCTGGAGGGATTAATGTGGGGATGAACCTGGGGCGGTGTGCTGGCGCCGGAGTCGAAGATCATCTCCACTGGCATGCGGTTCCGCGATGGGAGGGGGATACGAATTTTATGGCGACCATTGGCGAGACCCGCGTGATCCCGCAGCACCTGATGGAAAGTTACGACCGCCTGAGCCCTCATTTCAAAGACTTCTTGGTTAGAGAAGATGATCAAGGTCATTAAAGCGGTGTCTCTCACTTTGCTGTTTTTTGCCGGGATTACCTTTGCGATGGAAAATACCCAGTCATTGGTCCTGCGCTATTTCGGATATGAGACACCTCCCATAGATCTCTATCTACTCATTTTGGTTTCGGTTTTATTTGGTGTCATCGTGGCGGGGATTGGGTTCATCATTGATCAGTGGTCGTTAAAAAAGGTTGTAAGGCAAAAAGAGCGCGAGATCGAGTCTCTTGAAAAAGAAATTAGAGCCGTTCAGGAAAAAGGAAGAGATCTCGTAAATTCGAGGGAAGACGGCTAAGCAATCTGGAGGAGGGAGCAATCGGCGTGAAACTTGCAAAAACCGTAGGGGAGCTGAAGAAAAGCGGTTATATGGTCCTGACAGTGCATGAGGAAATGAAGAAAAACCTTGTCCAATGCTTGGAGACGGGAAATCGAATATTACCGGGGATCATTGGGTACGATGATACAGTCATCCCCGAAATCGAAAACGCTATCCTTTCAGGTCATCACATGATCCTTCTGGGTGAGAGGGGGCAGGCCAAGTCACGAATTATCCGAAGCCTCGTTTCGCTTTTAGATGAGCTTATACCTGTTGTCCAGGGCTGCGAGATCAACGATCATCCATTTGCTCCAGTCTGCCGTGCATGCCGCCGGCGTATGGAGGAAGAGGGGGATGGCTTGGCCATAGATTGGATCGGTCGAGAACACAGATACGGGGAGAAGCTTGCTACGCCGGACGCCTCCATCGCCGACCTAATCGGGGAAATTGACCCTATCAAGGTAGCCGAGGGGAGGTACTTGGCAAACGAGGAGACTATCCATTACGGTTTGATCCCACGGACCAATCGGGGAATCTTTGCCATCAATGAGCTGCCAGATCTCGTCGAAAAAGTCCAGGTAGGACTCTTCAACCTAATGGAGGAGAAGGACATCCAGATTAAGGGGTACAAAATTCGCATGCCTCTGGACGTGATGATTGTGGCAAGTGCTAACCCGGAGGACTATACCAGCCGCGGTAGAATTATCACCCCGCTCAAAGACCGTTTCGATGTGCAGCTCCGGACTCACTACCCACGTAGTTTGAAGGATGAAATCGCCATTATGGAGCAGGAGGCGGCGCCTCTGAGCCTGCGCATGAGGACAGTTTGGCTGCCGGAATTTATGAAGGAGATTATTGCACATCTGACTTTCGAGGCCCGTAAGTCGAGTGAGATCAATCAGTCCTCGGGAGTCAGCGTCCGGGTTACTATTAATAATTATGAGAGTTTGATTAGCAATGCGGAGAAGAGGGCGCTTCGTCTCAAAGAGAAAGAAATTATCCCTCGGATTAGTGACTTGCACTCTATGCTTGCCTCGACAGCAGGTAAAATCGAGGTAGAATACATGGGAGAGGACAAAAAGGAAGATGAGCTGGTCGAGAGGCTCCTGAATCGCGCCGTCTTAAAGACATTTGATCAGTACTTTAATGTCAACTCGCTTCAGAATATTGTCGAATACTTCAACTCGGGTTGGGGGGTGGAGGTCTCTGATGCAATGTCTGCGGAGGAGTATATGGAAGGCATCAAAGAGATCCCGGGCCTGAAGGAAATGATCCGCACACTGGGGAATGTGGAGTCTCCAATATTTATGGCATCTGCCACGGAGTTTATCCTAGAAGGTCTTCACCTTCATCAAAAGCTGAACAAAGACGTGGAAGGCGGAAGGATTTCCTACGGAAAGTAGGTGTGGGATAGAGAAATATTGGCAAATCAGCATTCTTAAATTGGTAATCATTATCCACACTTCCCTTTCAAATTCCGAATTCTGACCTATGTATTCTGGATGTTAATCATGATCTGTCTCTAATTGTAATTTTTATGCAACGTATTCGATATAGCCAATGGATGGCGGTCCCGGCGCAGACTCCCGGGGCGGAGCGTGTTTTTGAACAGCTCAACGATTATCTGAATGATACAGGGGATCTCCAGCAGGCCATGCGCCGCCTAATTCAACGTGGCTTAGGGCAAGGAGACGAGAAGGTCTCAGGCCTTGAGGAGTTGTTGTCGCAGCTTGCCCGGGAAATGAGGAAGCTCTACGAGCAGTATCAAATCCGTCCGGCCATGGATCAGGTTGGGGATAGACTGCAGTCCCTGTTGGCCAAGGAGCGCCTGACCCTGAAGGAACAGATCGGCGCCAGGCCGGAATTGGAAAAAAAGGAGCAATTCCTGGATCAGCTGCCGAATAAACGGAACGAAGCGATCGAAAGGCTCGCTTCTTACGACTTTGAAAATAGCAAGGCCCGCGCTGAATTTAACCAGCTGCTCCGTCAGCTGGAAGAGATTCGACGTCTGGAGAATTTCACGTGGCGAGAGGGGAATCTTTTTCGGGGTCGTGAATCCCTGGGGTTGAAGGAAGCCTTGGAGGTTATGGAGCGGATGGAAGGGTTGCACCGGCTGGACGGGCAGCTCTCGAGCACACGCATGGCAGATGTGGACATGGAATTACTACACCGCTTGTTGGGAGAGCAGGCGCAGCAGGAATTCGCGAGGTTGGTGCAGATGGAGGCTCAGCTGGAGGAGGGGGGATATATCCTCGATCGGGGCGATCACTTTGATTTGACGCCGCGCGGGGTCCGGAAGATAGGGGAGCTCGCCCTACGAGACATCTACAAACAGTTGGCACGTGACGGGATGGGACGGCATTCCATACGTCATCGCGGTTCCCAGGAGCTCAGAACGGAGGAGAGCAGGCCTTACGTGGATGGAGATCCGCTGAATATTCATATGACCCAGACCTTAAAGAACGCCCTTTTAAGGGAAGGCCGGTCGCCGTTGCAGCTCCACCCGAAGGATTTTGCGGTCTACGAGTCCGATTATTCGACCCGGGCAGCTACGGTCCTGCTCCTAGATATGAGCTGGTCGATGAGTTGGGAGGGGCGTTTTGCCGCAGCCAAGAAAGTCGCCCTGGCGATGGAGAGTTTGAGTCGATCTCTCTATCCGAGGGATTACTTCGGGATTGTGGGTTTTTTTACTCGAGCCGTTGAGCTGAAGCCGAAGGATCTCCCGGAGGCGACCTGGAACATGGGGGATCCTTTTACGAACCTTCAGGATGGTTTGCATCTTGCTTCAGGGCTTTTGGAGAGAAGTTCGAGCCGCAACCAGCAAATGATTGTCATCACCGATGGGCAACCCACTGCCTACTGCAGGCAGGGCCGCCTTTACTGCGAATGGCCCCTGAGCTTTGGGGGGATCAGTCAAAGGGCCGCAGAGGAAACCCTCAAAGAGGCGGAGCGCATCACGCGCAAGGGAATTACCATCAACACCTTTATGCTGGACGACAGCCCGGTGCTTAAAGAGTTCATCGAGGAGATGACCTATCTCAATAAGGGACGTGCGTTTTTCACCCGCCCGGATCGATTGGGAGAATACATACTGGTCGATTATCTGACTCGATTACGAAAAAGAGTTTGAGGCTGGGTAGTGCCTCCTTTTCTCCTTTCATTTATCTTACGAACATAACCACTGCATACGATCTACGATTGAGTTGTTTCCACGTATCTGATCCGGTTCTATTGCCCAAACTGTAGGCTTAGAGGAAGCGAGGGGGCCTGCCCCTCAGCGGGAGACTCTGCTCCAAGTGACGGGCGTGGATTTCCGAGAGGGAGGAAGCGTGGAGGCCTGAGGAACAGGGGAGAGGAGATTGGTACAGGCCGCGACGGTTGGAGAACCAACACGATGGGGTTGGGAGGTGGCCCTCAAGGTAATAATCTATTTCCTCAGGCCGAAAGGCTTACTTCCTCGAGGAGTCTGGATTAATAAATAGTCGACGGGGCCTGCCCCTCAGCGGGAGCCAATGGGCCTCTGCCTATCTGTTTTTTACTACTTAACCTAATCTTCTCTCTCTTTGCGAGCATTTAGAATCGGATGGCTCCCTTTTTCGGAGCAGACCCCGTCGCCTACAATACTGCTCCGAGGGGAGCGAGACGGAAGGCCGCGGGCACCTGATCGTAGAGGTTCCGTCAGGCCCAGACCTGAGGAGTAAGTACCCTGGGGCAGGATAGGGTGGGGCCTTCAAGGCACAGTCCAATTGCCCGCGGGCGAAAGGCTCGTTCTCCGAGGAGAGGCAAGGCTGACGGGGCAGGCCCCCTTGGCACCAAACATTGAGTGTGAGCTTCCGAGAGGGAGGAAGCGTGGAGGCATGAGGAACTGGAGCGAGATGGTTGGTACAGGCCACGATAGTTGGAGAACCAACACGAGGGGGTTTGGGGGGTGGCCCTCAAGGCAGTAATCTATTTCCT
>JAZFYO010000425.1:0-2190 GCA_036443615.1 Binatia bacterium
TCACCGTCGGATACTTCTTCATCCGAAGGAAAAAGAAGACGGCTCACAAGTTCTGTATGTTGACGGCCTTTGGGACATCATCCCTCTTTTTGGTCTCCTATCTGATTTACCACTACCAGGTCGGCTCAGTGCCCTTTCTTGGACAGGGATTAATTCGATTGATCTACCTTGCTCTCCTGATCTCCCATATCATTCTGGCTGCTGTCATCGTCCCATTAGCTTTAACTACGATTTATCGTGCCTGGAGCGAGAATTTTGATAATCACGTTCGGATTGCCCGTTGGACACTCCCTCTTTGGCTGTATGTTTCGCTCACGGGTGTGATTGTCTATTGGATGCTTTATTGGCTTTATCCGCAGCTGTAGCAGAAGAAATCAGAAAGCCGAATACACAGGCAACGGTAAAGAACCACCAGAAGATTGTTTCTGGCATTCGGTTTATCTTGAGCCGTCTAGCCGTCCTGACACGATTATTCACCCTGGCTATGTAGGGCTAGCCCATCAAGACCCCCTTGCCTTGGCCAGGGTCCCGTTATTGCCAGGGTGAGACCGGGGTTTTGGATATTGACGAAGAGTGTGCTCCCGTCTGGTGAGAAGGTTGCGCCCGCAAACTCTTTGTCGTTCAGTCTGTTCCTCGCTAGCTTGTAGAAGTCTCCCTCCGGTGTCACGCCAACCACGAACTGCTCATTTTTGCCATCTTCGCAGAGGATGAGATCTCCCCAAGGAGACACTGTTAAGGTGTCCGCATTCTCCAAAAGTCCCGCATCATTGGGCTCGACAAATAGCTCCAAGCGTCCTGGCTGCTTATCTTCTTCCGGTTTCGCCTCTATGGGACTCGGAACATACCGCCAGATCTGCCCCTTCTTTCTCTCGCCGCCATTTGTGCAGGTAAAGTAGACTTCATTCCTGCCGCACCACATCCCTTCTCCATGGGCGAATTGGGCTGCGCCCTTTGTGAACCCCTGCCAGCGTAGATCATCTCCGGGTGACTCCACGCCTTTGATATCGACCCATTCCACTTCGAGCGACTGCCCCACAGAGATTTTGTTGCCTATTCTCCAGTTGCGAGTATCTGCGCCGTCCAGATCCCTGATCTTCAGCGCCTGAAGACGACCGCCAGCACGCAATCTTTCAGGTTCGTCCGGAACAAAGCGATAGAGAAGACCGTCCTCCCGATCCTCGGTTTCATAGACAACCCCCGATCTCTGATCGATGGCCACTGCCTCATGGTAGAAACGTCCCATCGCCTTAAGCGGAACGGGATCCACCAGCCCCATTGAAGGCGAGACTGGGACTTCAAAGTTGTACCCGTGGTCCCTTTCAAGGGTCCCTCTTGCCTTCTCGACCGTTTCCTCGCACGTGATCCAGCTATTCCAAGGAGTCGGCCCTCCCGCACAGTTCCGATGCGTCCCCGCCAAGCTCAGGAAGTGGTATTCTAGCCTGGCTAGCCGGGTGTCATAGACCAGCGTTGTCGTGCCTCCAAGACCTGGTGTCTCCCCCATCCCTGCATCGTATAGTTTGCTCCGATCCACCTTTCCGAAAAGCTCGTTTTTCTCTCCGAATGGTCCGGCGTTCGCATCGTCCGGCCTCAACTCGTGATTGCGTACAAGGATTGTTTTCCCTTTGTAACCTGGGAAGGCCGCCATACCGTCGTGGCCACCCGGTACCAGCAGCCCGTCACTCATGGTCTCGCCTGTTCTAGAAATCACTCGATAGGAAAAATTTCTCGGTAAATCGAGAATCCCGTTCGGGTCGCGAATGAGCTCCCTCCAGCGATAAAACTCAAACGACCTTGCGTATAGCTCTTCACAACCAGGACACTCTACTCTAGATCGACACGAATATAACGGCCTGAGTGCAAGCAAACCGAGTGTCACGATACCGCAGTTTCTCAAGAAGTAGCGCCGAGAAATATGCATAACCTTTTCCACGTTCTCCAAGGGCTCACAAGTCGCCAGACACCTAGATCAATGATTTGAGAGCCTATTGCTCGTTTGCTGGGGGAGCCTATATCGATGTGGTGGGTATGTGTCAACCGGTAGGCTAGTTCCCCTTTTGGTGAAACATCGCCTGATACCTTGCCCTCTCCGCCTTTATTTTCTCCATGAATTCGTCCTGTGTAAAGACGCCCTTCTCGATCAGGAGCTTACACAGGGCATCTGTTTGGGCCAGGCTACGAATTTCTTCTGCT
>JAZFYO010000426.1:0-7513 GCA_036443615.1 Binatia bacterium
TCCTGTACCTTCCCCTCAACCCTGTTGCTTACCTTTTGCATCATCTGGGGGGACTGGAGTTGGGAGCCCCACTGGAGCTTTGGAGATGGAGGTTGGATGCACTGGTCGTCCATTTTCTCTTTCACCTCTTCCTCTTAGCATCGAGCCTCCTTCTCTATTGGTGGTCCCTTAGGAGGCTCCAGAAGAGTTATTCTTGAAAGACGAGTCACTGCTCCAGGAGAAATTTTGGCAACTCCTTCGTTGGGAGAGGGTCAAAAGGAGGGAGCGGATCCTGATTTCGGCATTGTTTTATTCCGTTCTTATCTCCCTTATCACCCTCCCCGTCGGAGATCTCTTTCCGATCTGGGCTGAGCCTCTCTCTCTTACCGTGCCCCTTTTCCTGGTCATGACCCTGGCGTTTTATATGTGGAGTCCTTGGGGGGACAGAGAATCTCTTCGTACCATCTTTCTGTTGGACAAAACCCTCCAGCTCCAGGAGAGGCCCCGAGATCGAAGTGGGGTTTGGAGGCTTATGGGCCCTGAGACCCACCTGTCGATTTACCGATAGAGCTTGAGCCCCCGACTTAGAGATGTTTTGTCTCCTCGGGGCTTAGGAGATTTAACTGCGCTTCCTCGAATTCGCGAAGCTAGAGAGCCTCTTCCCCGACAGGGTTGAGCCTCCGAATTACACCGTTCTCCGCAATCCGGATCTGCGTGTCGGCCTCAACCTTTTTTTCTCCTTCCTTATATATATACAGAGATCAGAAAAAAGCCGGTCCAATTCCAGCAGTGTCAACTTCCCCCCTCGGACGCCAGAGGGGAAGAGAAAAAGGGCCTTTAAGGCTGTTATTGCGAAATGTGACACTTTTAGGGGTCAATTTTGCTCATTTTCGGCCATTCCTTAGGTTCTCGCCGGCGGTAATATGCACCCGACTGCGGGCTTTCCGCAGTTTCCCTTCGATTGAAGGGAATGTTCTTTGACCGATCTTTAAGCCTATATTTTTGTGGGCTGAAATGCCTCCTCTTCTTTTCTCCCGTGGACCCCCTTGAGCCCTTTATCCCGAGGGTTGAGGGGGGTCCATGAAAGGAGAAAGGTCATATGTCGTTTAAATTAAGCGAGATATGCGAAGAGCTGAACAACATACAGCTCGGCTCTCGTCCCGATGAGTTGGACGGGATGCATATAGAGGAGGTCTCGACTGATGAGGTCGAGGGGTATCGAGATAGTTACATCAGAGATGTCCGGAGCTGTCTTGCCGGACGTAGGTCGAATGGCTGCCGTGGCCTGCTGGTTAGAGCGGCCGCTACGGACGCCATTTTCAGCCGGGATCCGGTGGAGGCCTACCTGGCGTGGCAGCTTAGCGACTCCTGGTCATACCGGGAAGGAGACTATCCCGACCGTTATGAAGAGTTCCAGGAGAGCCCGCTGGTTCCTAAGGATGGGCTCCCCGACGGCTTTGTAGGGCCTGGAGATAGCTTGGAGTATGAACTCCCGGATTGGGAGGCCGTACTGAACACCAGGCAAGAATTCGCCAGGCGGGCGAGGTCGGAAAGGGAGGAGCATGAGGTCCATCTCAGAGAGTTGGCAGAGGCCTTTGGGCGCTTTGAGTCCCCTCAGGTGATGTCCTTCATCAAGATCAACCGGGACATCCTGGTCGATCTTCTCTGGGAGACCAGCGATCACCGTACAAGGCCTGCCGCAAGGCCGCCACTTCCCACCCTGGATATCGAAGAGGTGCGGAAGGTCGAGCAATGCCTCGATGAACTGGTGATCGCCCCTGCAGTAAGAGCTTCCCACGGTGATCCCGTCGAGGCCAGAAGCAGGGTGCGGCACGCCCTCAGGATTTTCTGCTCAGGCGGTAAGGCTCCCAGCGGCAAGTCAGGGTCAAGGCGCGTTAAAGGCTTTGGTCTTGATCCCAAAACGGTCATCAAGGCTTCCAGCCTCGAGGCGAGGTTTCAAAAAGCCCTTGAGGCGTACAGCGTGCGCCAGCAACTTTGGCGGACGGCTCTAGAAGCCTTTGGCCGCAAGGCCAGTCAGCTTCTCCGTCCCAACCCGTGCGCCACCTTTGCTGAAAAGGTGATCGCGGGAGTCATCCACTCCTTCCCGAAGAAGTGGAAGGAAGAGAGGATAAACGGCAGGGTGGTTTTCCATCCGGCCGATTGGGATGAGAGTCAAGCTGAAGGATGCACTCAGATCAGGACGAAACCCCTGATCGGATGGGGCTATCTCCTCGGTGGGTTTTACACACCGGCTCAAGCCGTCGAGTTCCTGGTTAATCCTGAAACTCGGGAGAAGCTGGGTCTTCTTGGTCCTGACTGGATCGAGGAAGCTAAGAGGATAGTCTTCGGCGCGTATAAAAAAGTCCGTCAAGACTAGCCTTAAGTGGGCGGCGGAACCTCGGACCCCCTGCAGCCCACAAATGTGTAGGCTTTAACGCCGGTTCCAAAATGACTCTAGGGAATGCCCCAATTGACAAAAGACAAGCCGTCGCTCTCCAAAACGTGGCGGGTGTCGTTCTTTCTCTTCTGATTCCTGCAATGGCGGGATTTAGCAGGAGGATTCGGCGCTACTCAAGAGCTTTACATGAACTTTGAGCAGTAATTGAGGCATAAAAACAATTGTGTGCGGCGAGCGAGCATTCTTTTTATTGAATCAGTTTGAGGAGGACACAATGAGGGATGGCTGTGCTGACATCAAGACGATAGACCTGAACGGGATGGCATCCAAGGTGAAAGAGTGGGTGGAGGAGCTAAACGCGCTAGGGGTGCGACCCGGAGAAATCAAGGAGATTGAGGGGTTACTGGGGGAAGGTAAAGTGGGGGAGGCGTATATAAAGTCCGGTGCCCTAATAACGATAGTGGAGGAGATGCGGCCGGACGCCCTCGGGAGAAAACTTCTTGATATTACCCGAAGGGGAGAGCGCTGCCTTTTCGATATCCTGGAGATCAGCCGGGATCTTGCGGACATAGAGGTATGGAAACAATATCTTACGGCGCAAAGGGACTTTAACGCTTTCTGTCAAACTGTTCTAAAGATTACGCCCAGGAGGGCGCGCGCAATCATAGCACTGAGTGACAGTTTTTCCTTCGCTCCGGGGGAACTGGGACCCAGTCAAGTTTTAAATGCGTTAGTCAATGTAGCCAAAACGCTCTCAGATAAGGAGTAAAAATATGGACAACGGTAAAACTAGCATCCCGTCTTTGTACCTGGTTAACCCAGAGAAACTCTCCCCTCATCCACTGCTCACGCAATATTTTCCTGACGGGTCGGACGAGGAAAGGGACGACCTTAAAGAGTCGATCAAAACCGTGGGGATTCTCCACCCCATTGTCGCAAAGAAAAACGGCGAGATCATCTCTGGTCGGCAGCGTTGGAGGGCGGCAAAGGAAGCCGGACTTAAATCAGTCCCGGTGCGCTTTATGGATTTCAAGCAGCCGGAGGAGGAAGAGGCTGCCATGATAGCGGCCAATGTGTTTGTGCGCTGGCTGTCGCCGAACGTAGTGGCGAGGAACAAGGAGCGGTTATTGGAAATCTGGAGGCAAAACGGGCGTGGGGGATTCAAGGGAGGGGATATTCCAAACCTCACTCCGGCTCAGCAGAGAGCGGTCAAGCGTCATATAGAGCGAGTCGTGGCTGACACGGAAAAGAATGTGAGAGCCGCGGTGCGTGAGCAGGCAGCCGAGGAGTCGCAGAAGAGACTCAAGGGCACGGTCCAGGAAAGACAGAGGTTAGAGAAGTCTCTCGAGGAGGTCATGGAGGAAAGAGACAAGTCGCAACAAACGCTGCTCAAAGAGCGTCAGGAGCGTAAAGAGGAGGAAGCGAGGCTATGCAGGAAGATAAACAGTACGAGGACGGACAAAGACCAGCAAAAGAAGGAGCTTCAGGCGGTACAAAAGGAACTAGAGAAGCTGAGAGCTCGTGTGGGGAAGTCTTCCAGGCAGATTGAGAAGTCCACAAGCGGCCTTGAGGCTCGAGGAAGGCGGCTTCTGGCTCTTACCCTGCAAATTTCCCGAATAGGTCCGGAGGTATTAATGCCGGCAGTCATTGGGCTGTTGGAAGGGAGGGAGCGGAGGAAAGAAATCATCGACGCGCTGCATAAATTGAATGAGTGGTCCGGGCAGATGAAGGCGGCGGTGGAGCAGACCGGGTAGCCCTAAAGGAGGATCGCCAATGAAAAAGGCTTTTGAAGAGGCGGCTCGCCTGAGCTACGCTTTGGCGAAGTATGGCTTTACAACCCCCGACATCGAGTCTCTTATGGCCAAGCTCTTCCCCGCGCCCTCCGACAGGACGATAAAAAAACAGTCCGGTGTTGATGATAATGTCCTTAGAGCGGGCAGAAGGCGCGTTAGTACGAAGGTTCCCCTCAGGGCCGTCAATAGTCTTCTGACCGTAGCCCACTTGGACCCGGAGGTCTTTGGGGGGAATATTCTGCACCTATTCCAGGCAGTTCATAAGCATTTTAACCTGGCTCCCCGGCAGTTTATGAACTGGATGGGAGCAGAGGTCCGACACGGTGGAATGACGCTGCGCCCCTGCATTCGCTGCGGCTCACTCTTCCCTTCCGTATCGTCCGCCGAGAGGGTGGGTTCATGCTGTACGGCAGAACACCGAAGGGCGCTGAGGGAAGCTGCCTCCGCCGTAGACAACCCGGACTTTCTCTAACATGATTCTTTACCCCTTTCAAAAAGAAGCCAAGGAAGCTGTCCTCTGCCACTGGGAGAAAGGCTATAGAGCCGCGCTTATCTCAATGCCCACCGGCAGCGGGAAGACAATTGTCTTCAGCGAAATTCTCCGTTCGACCCTGAACGGGAACGGTAAGAAGGGGCTTGTTCTCGTTCACCGTGACGAGCTGCTGAGACAGGGGATCGAAAAACTCCGTCTTGTATGGCCGGAGGTCTGTGTATCCACGGTCGAGGCGAGTTATCGAGACTTCTCCGGGCAAGTCACCATGGCCTCCGTAATGTCTCTTGTGAAACATTTAGATCGGTTGCCACCTATTGAGACGGTGGTAACCGACGAGGCGCACCATGCACCGGCCAAATCGTGGCTTAAGATATACAAACAAATAGGCGACCTTAATCCCGACTGGTGCCACCTCGGTGTTACCGCGACGCCGATCAGGGCAAAGGGGACCTCGGACCTGGACACGATTTTCGGTAAACCAGTCTACGTCAAATCGATCTTCGAGCTGATTGTAGAGGGATATCTCTGCCCTCTCAAAGGGTTAGAGGTAAAAACTGAAGTGTCGGTTGAAGACGTGGGGGTAAGCGGTGGGGACTTTATCGCCGGGGAGCTATCTCAGGTTATCAACACTAGTGATAGAAACCGGCTTATCGTGGAGAACTACCTGGAGCTCGCCTCCGAGCGCAAGGCCCTGGTGTTTGCCGCTGACTTAAGGCATGCGGGGAATTTAACTGACATGTTCAAGGCCTGCGGGGTCAATGCGGCGTGGATCTCGGGGGGGACACCCACGCACGAAAGGCGTTCCATTCTAGGGAGCCTCCGCGACGGAAGGATCAGGGTAGTTGTGAACTGCATGGTCTTTACCGAAGGCTTCGATGAGCCTTCCCTGGACGCCATTCTCGTTGCCCGACCCACACGTAGCCTGGTTCTTTATTGCCAGATGATCGGGAGGGGGTTAAGGTCCTACCCGGGGAAGAAGGACTGTCTGTTTATAGATTTCGTGGACAACTCCTCCAGACATAGACTCATCAGCATGCAGGAGTTGTTGATGTTCTATCAGACAAAGAGAACCGAAAGGAGCGTTGCGGAGCTTTTGGCGAGGAAGATTGCCAGAGACCGCCGGAGACCCTTCGGCAGGAAGGGGCAGAGGGGCTCCTTTATCGATCTGAGTCCAACCCAGTTGCCTCTGCTTGTCAGCCTGGAAAATCTAAGCTCCTCAGTCAGGGAAATAGACCTTTTCGGCTTGGATGCCTTTGCCTGGTACAGGGCAGAAGGTTCCCATTACGCCCACGTCAATGACGACTTAATCCTTGTCATTCGATCTGAGCTGTCAGCGGACGGGTATTATCTCTACGCCGTCTTTTCGAAGGCCGGGCTCTACGGGCCTCTTTTTGAGGCCCCGGTTGATTTCGATGTGGCCTACGGATGCGCTAATGCGTATCTCTTCGACTACGGAGACCGCTACCTGGCGACAAGAGGTCCGCAGTGGCGCAGTCACGAACCGAGCAAAGGCCAGAGGAATCTGTTTCAAAGGTTGAGTCGTGAGGTAATAGAGCTTTCCCGCGGGTCCATTACAATTCCCAAGCCTCCGGAGAATAAGGGGGATTACAGTGGCGCGATCACCGCGCTCAACGCGGAAAAGGTGATTGTTACGGGAGAGAGAATTGATCCGCAAAAGGCGAAAGAATTTATCAAGGAAAACCTGCGCGCGCGCATTGCCACGGGGGCAGAAGAAGAGGTCCCCATCAGCCTGAAGGGCGACGGGAACCCGACGATTGAGGCGGCCCTCAGAAGAGCGATTGCGACTTTCTCAAACTCAGCGGCGGGAGACTTCCGTGACTTCCTTAGGAAGATCCTTATGGAAAATCAGATCTTTCTGGACGGCAACAATGTGAAGGTGACTCATGTGAAGTTTCCCCGTTGCATCACTCCCAGACAGATGGAGACGGCCCTGAAAGGGATAACGGAGGAAATTCGACTTTTAGCGCCCAATGCGCAGGTCAGCTTCTCAAAATTCTCTGTCGCGCACAGGGCGAGAGAAGAATGGGAAGATTCGGGAGGTTGGGCGTAACTCTATTGGCGGCATTTCCTTTTGGATGTCTGCTAGTGGGGAGCCGAAGCCTCCACCCTGAAGTATCATCCGAAGGTTTTGAGACCCACACTCCTTAAAGGTGAAAATGTATTTATGGTTGGCCGCCGTCGCACTTTGCTCTCACCGGCTCAAAATATTACGCCTTACAGGATTCAAAGTTAAGAAACCCTTAAAGATCAAATGGGTACAATTTGGCACTCCTTTTGCTCTAAATCTTCTCCAATGGCTAACGAATCCATGACCCGCCAAAGGCGCCTTTGGAGCGGAACGACCGTGGAACCTTGCAGCAAGAGAATTATCTCAAGGAGGTGTTTTGTGTGAAGGACACTCTGATTAGTTAACAGTGCAAACGGCTGTGATTGTCTGATAACGGCGCTACTGTTCCCCGTTAGCCAACCCTTGTTTATCCGTTAACGCCTGGACAATAGACGATCCCTTCACAATGGTAGCTTACCCCTCACCACACCTGAAAATGATTTCAGCATCAAAGAATACCATGCCTTGCGAGCTAACCTTAAGGCCAAGAAATTTCTCCCAGCGTCTCCTCTACGGACAAGAAGGGGCACTCAAGAAAGCCCTGATCCTGTATCAGTGGCTCTCCTCATCTCCAACCGGAGAAATCGAGGAGTCCAACAGCGTCTTTTCGTGCGCTATAAAGAAGATAGGAGAAGAATTCAGTTTGCTGGCGGAGTCCATATCTGCTTTGGCCAAGTCAGACGGATGGTCCGAACATGTCACAAAGAAGATGGACCTTCTTG
>JAZFYO010000427.1:0-3242 GCA_036443615.1 Binatia bacterium
GGGCCGCCCTGGTGTGGAGAGAAAGCGGTTCGAGTTCAAGGAGATTGCGGTGTGGCCCCGGTCACAGGAAGCCGAACGCAGATAGCGCACGCTTCAGGCAGATCGGAGTTGACTCCCACGAGCTACCGGTGCAAAATCAGGGGGCGGGGCGAATAGCTCAGTGGGAGAGCACCTGCCTTACAAGCCCTGACGAAATCCTGAACCCCTCGGTAAATCGCTGATTTGCCGGGGGGTTTTTCTTTGTTTCATTGGCTCTTGTGGGGTAGAATGGGGCCGGTTATAGGCCGTCGCGGGCACGTTTGCGGGCACGTCGAATGCGGGGGATGCATTATGAAAGTATTCATCAGTTGGTCGGGAGATAGGAGTAAAGCGGTCGCAAACGCTGTCCGTGATTGGCTTCCAAACGTGATCCAGTCTTTGCAGCCTTGGATGTCAGAAGCCGACATTAAGAAAGGTGCAAGGTGGCTCCAGGATATCGCTCACGAGCTGGAAGACACTCGCATTGGCTTAGTTTGCTTAACACCGGAAAACCTAGCTGAGCCGTGGCTTCTCTTCGAGGCAGGGGCGTTAGCCAAAACGTTAGAAGAAACGTTTGTATGCCCCTATCTATTTGACCTCGAACCCTCAGATATCAAGGGCCCTCTGGCTCAATTCCAGTCCACGAGGGCCGAGAAGGAGGATACGCGGAAGCTCGTGCAAACGATAAACGAAGCCTTGCCTGAAGGCGCCCTCTCCAACGATAAGATCAATGCTGCATTCGATAAGTGGTGGCCAGATTTGGAGAAGATTTTACAAAACATTCCTGATCCAGAGGAAAAACCGGCAGTCCAGCGCGATCAACGGGAAATGACCGAGGAGATTTTGGAAATAGTTCGCGGCTTGGCCCGACAGGAGTCTACGGAGCGAGTTAGCGAAACCGCGCTACAAACGATCTTGGGGGCGCTGGACCCCGGTACGCGGGCCCAACCAAGGACGGGTATAATGACAGGCCTAATAGGAGAGAACCCCTACGCTCGGTTACGGCCAGGGAGAAACCTCCGGACTGAGCGTGACGACGAACCCGAAACGCCGCCAACGGATGTTACCGGGGGGCCGAAGTCTACTTAGCGACACGCGGGGTTGCTCATCACAGAGCACCTGTCCCGGTAGGCGGGGCGTCGCGGGCATCTTAACGGACATATCAAAGGATCGCCCTGGAGGGACTAACGTAAGGATGGAACCGGGGTAGGCATAGCCCGCGGCTCACCACAAGCACAATCGTTGGCACAGGACGAATTCTGACGCCTTCGCGGGCGAAGCACGGCCGAGTGGGCGTTTTCATTTTTTGTCTGCATTGGCAAGGGTCTGAACCGGGGCTCGTCCTTCGGCTTCTCGAGGGCTCAGGAATGAACTACAAGAGGAAAGTAAAGAAGTAACTTTCTTCTCCCTATTTGGTCCGGAACAACAGTTTTTGGTTTACCTAATTGAATAATCAGGTTGGATGCAAGGCATCTTTCAGTGTGATTGTCGACTTTTGAGCTAACAATATCCGGACGAGGATGAGCCGCTTCCTGTCTTGGACCGTAATCTTAGCGATTTTGTCGGGTTGCGCTACCGCAAATCGGAGCACAGTCTTCCACGATAAGATCCTCGACGCCAATCCCCCCTCGCTTGTGGAATTGTTACCCGCCGGGGGCAAGCCAATCCATATCGGCGATAATGCATCCATCGGCAATTGGCATGACACGGGTGATATCGCGATCGAAAACCGGAATCCAAGTCCACCCCTCGCTTACGGTTGGAAATTCAATCTTCACAAACTCCCATCCAAGGGAGGACAGCTTATTGTTTCAATTGATAGCCTAGGGCCAGGATTCTTGGGCTGTGCGACAATTGTATCTGTCAACGGCAAGCGTGTGAAGGATTTGAGCGCATTACCAAACGCAGGAACGGGCACTACAAGCGTTGTAAAGCTTTCCGTGTCAAAGGAATACTTCCGTGTCGGCCAAAATCAGCTCGTAATTTCCGAAGAACTCTGTGTACGCGCCTACCACCACGCTTATAATGATTCACTGATTAAGTCGGTCCATTTAGTACTTTTCTAATTTTGGTAAGTAAAGAGGCTTGTTACGGTCTGCCAAAGTGAGCCGCGCGCAAAGTCATGATGCTCTGGTGCATCTGCCACGGATCCACCAGGACCTCGCTCTCCAACAAAGCCGGCAAGGTCATCTGGAGCACACCGTAGGATGCCCTGGGCGATTGGGTGTTTAAAAATCCCGATGTGAATTATCGACCCTGAAGCGCGTCACATTAGGCTTCCGCTGGCGCTTCAGGGTGTTTGGAAAGCAGGTGGTTTTGGGACGGCAGGACAAGGCCGGATGAACCTCGGTGAACAGCGATTCGCGTGGCTTCTAACCCAAAGACACATACCGTTCTGCACGGAGACAAATCTTGAGGACTGCATCCAGGTCAGATGTAGACGACCGGATTTCTGCGCGCAGCCAGCTGAGTTCCCTCCCATCCTCGCGGAGGTTAAGGAGTTCAAGAAGCCGGGACCACTTCGCAAGATCACGGCCCGTGTGTGGTTTGCGGGTCCGGAATTGTTCCTAAGAAGGCTCCGAGGACCAGTGGAGGCTGCAGCCGAGCAGCTCGAACCGTACAGAGCCGACGGCATCCCGATGATCGTGGTACTTGATAACGCCAGGCGGGTTGGAATTCCCCTGGGTGCTATTGACCTCGTTCAGCTCTTGGGTGCTCCCGAATACGTAGTGCCGATAAACGTGGAGACCGGAGCTCGACCAGACCCAGGGCACTTGCACTTCGGATCCGGCCAGGTGTTGACACCCAATAGGAGGCAATATGTGAGTGCTGTCGCCGTGAACCTTCCCAAGGGGGGTCACCAATACGTTGAACCGGTTGAGCAGGAAAGACCTATGCGGCTGCGAATCCTCCACAACCCCTACGCCTCAGTACCCCTGCCCTCCGATGTGTTTAGCGACCCAGAGGATGAGCACATTGGCGTGAGAGATGGGAGATGGCAAAATCTCCGAACTGGAGAGCCTGCATGGGGGCGATGAAGGCACGCCCGCCGTGCTGGCGGGAGTTGGAGGGGGGGCCGAAGTGCAGAGATTGTTTAGATATCAAAGTCTGAGGTAGCCCCGACGGATCCCCTTAGCGTGTTCTCGTCCAAAAGGAGTTCTTATAAATTTAAAGGAGTGGAGAGAAAGGAAGAAACTTGTACTGCTCGCGTTTTTGGTTTTCCC
>JAZFYO010000428.1:0-4445 GCA_036443615.1 Binatia bacterium
AGGTGGTATCTGTTAAAGTAGAGAGCAAGAACCATGCCTTGAATAAAGGAATTGGATATCAAAGAAATATGTTACTGTTTTTACGGTGATTTGTTGCAGTTCGGAAGGTATCTCGCAAGTTAAGTCAGCCTGGGCCTGTTACAAAATTTCTAAGAGTGTGACAATACTTGTCAACTCAGCCTAATAACTCCAGCAATTATTTTGTGGCAGCCACCATTGCAAAGGATCTTACGAGTCCTCCCAATAACCCCCCATCCCTGAGTATTCGCATTTTTCTTCAGCTATGGGATGGTTGAGGATCTAATCCGGCAATGGATTAAGGAGGCGGTTTCATGAAAGTACCCCATTTGCCTGCAATGCTGTTTCTGACCTTTACCGTGATTTACGGCTGTGCATCTCCGCTTCCGCCACACCCTGCAGCCCAATCACTCATCCACAAGGAGCAAGAACAGCAACGCGAGAAGAATCAGGTACCAACATTCAGTTATCGTCCTGGTAGAGGTCTAACGATCACAGGGGATCATTCCTATTGAAAGGCAATCCCCCGTGGTTTCTGGCAGTTTTCGAGTTGACTGTTCTGGGAATTGCAGTTTTTACGGCTAGGTTTCAGAGCTAAATCTTTAGCTGGCTCTTTACCTACGCCTACCTCTTCGCTTTCGACTGCCTTTTAATTTGCTCTCAAGGATTTTGACCTGCAATAGGATCAATTTGGCATATTTCAGTAAAAGCCTTCCCGCCTGGGTGAGTTTAATCCCCTTACCCGCGTAAACCTTGTAGAGTTTTATTCCAAACTCGTTCTCCAAGGACTTGATCTGCTGAGAGACGGATGGCTGCCTGATGTGGAGTTCGTCCGCCGTCTTAGTGACATTTTGGTGTTTTGCCACGACTATCCAGATACTGAGTTGGTGTAGGGTCATGGGTTCTTTCCTCCTTAAGAGATATGTCCTCTCGGAGCACTACTCCGCTGTTGTAGCCACTAAACATAAGGCCCCTTTATCGCTGAGGGTAGTCTGTGTCAAGGAGCTTCTCAAGACGCAATTAATGCGTCGTTGAATGGGATCCTGGAGTGAGATATGGTTTCCCGGCATGGGGGGGGTAATGTTTCGGAAACACGACGTGGTAAGACTTCGAGCCCACCTGGGCCTAAGTCAAGAAAAGTTTGCTAAAAAACTAGGAGTATCCGCGTCGGCAGTTGAGAAGTGGGAGAGGGGTTCCCATGAGCCACGTGGTCTATCTCTCCGTGCCCTAGAGCGCCTAGCAAAACTGTCGAGACGGAGAGTGGCCAAGCGTTGATACCAGAGACAATCTCCTGCTGGGTTTTTAGCCTCGCCTCGGCTTGCGCCTTTTTCTTCAGCTACGGGATGGTTGAAGACTAAAGATATACCGATGCTATCGTAGCGGAGGATACTGGGTACTCGCCACCGCCCTCACAGACACGGACCCCATTGACGATTGCTGGAAGCGGGACCCTTATTCTGGCTGAAGGTCACAGTTCAGGACTTGATGGATACGGCGAGCAGCGCTCCATCTAGGTTGTGATTGCCACTGCTGTGACAGCTATCGGCTCTTCTACGCCTTCTTTAGCCTGGCTACTAAGTCTAATACCGGCCTCACATCCACCGGTCCAATGTCCATAAGCCCGTCGCAGACCTCTCTTATCGCCTCAGCCGAATCTGTCTCTACAACGGCATAGACGGTGTGGGAGGGTCCGTCAACCCACACGCCAACCATCTTCACCTGGCCTGATGCTTCGACAAACCTACGGACTGGGCTCTTGGACGGCTTCTTGCGGCCGCACGTCACGTGGTCGTGCCTGGCGGTTATGTGGAATAGCATGGTCTTACCTCCTTCTTTAGTCTCTCGATTCGTCTTTCTCTGACAGCGGCCTGTTTCTTTAGTTTGTCTATCCCCCCTTCCGAAGCGGCTATTTCATCCCGGAGGTGCTTTACCCTCTCAATGATGTCCTCTTGGAGTACCACTCCGCTGTCGTATCCCCGCAACATAAGGCCCCTTTATCGCTGGGGGGGATCTGTGTCAATACCCCTGTTTCTGGCGATCACGGATGGGCTGTCACCGAATTTACGAGCCAATCTCTTGGGGAATTGATAGATAAATTCCTCTTAGAATGGCCCCTATCCAACCTCTTGACACTCACTTCACGGTTTACTATTAGACTGGCCTAGGGAAACAATTTAGATTTCTAATAATTAAAAATTGCCTCACCCAGCATTGATAGGGCTTCTCGTGAGTTATGAGGCCAACGGAGGAGAAAAATGAAAAGAAGAGTCTAAAGCCAGCCGCTCTGCGATTTATTATCGCCAGGGTATGCTGGCTTTTTATTTGTGGGAATTTACTGATTCTATTCCAGTGGGCATGGAACGGAGAATGAACCAACAAACCAAGAAAATTACAAATTTCGCTTTCATAGCGACGCTCGTCGTAATTGCTTCCGTAGGATTCGGGTTGTTAATTTTTCACTTTAGCTACAGTCAGGATTGGCTTGCGCAATGGCTGCGGGGCATAACCATGTAGTTGGTAAGGAAGCCAGCCGGTTTTGCGATTACCTCCGCAAGGGTGTGCTGGCTTTTTATTGGGACAATTTTGATAGGGGGTGACTTATGAAGTTTGTGGTTCTTATTGATTTTACGGATAAGGCTCGCCAAAACCCGAAGTCAATGCAAGAGTTTGCCGCCAAACAGAGTGAGAGTGCAAAGAGTTTAGGCGTTACTATAGAGCAGCGCTACTGGGGCATAGGCGGTATGCATGACATTGTAGTCGTAGCCGATGCACCCGACGGCAACGCTATTGCGAAGCTCATCACTAGAGCTCAGGCATCCGGGAACGTCGTCCCAAAAGTCATGCGCGTCCGGACTGACGATGAGCGCGCAGAAATCGTCAAAAGCGTGACTGGTTAGTCAGGAATTGGCCGAAACCGGATTCCGGGAAATCAGATAGCGTCTGCGTTATGAGGCTCAGGACCATCGGGCTTATCAATACCCTAGCCCTCGGACTGCTCGCCGCGCCGTTGCCCACTGGGGCGAAGCAGGCGGGGTCAAAATAACCGGGCCACCCGCTTTTCCCTGGGGACTTCAACTTCGATAGCACGTTCGAGCAGGGCATCGGGGACACTCGTGAGGCTGGCGGCCTTCTCTTTCAACGTGCGGTGCTCTACGGCCCATGACAACACCTCGTTCTTGGTCAGTCCCTGCTTCTTACCGAGGAAGGGCTTGATAATCAGGAAAACGAAGCCTTGACCTTCATCGCCAACGGCCGTTCATATCGTAGCGAGTTTCACATCAACCCGTCGCATGAAACGGTGCTGCAGTTGCGCGGTGAGATGGAAGTAGCTGTGAACATAGCGAGTTAGAACGAATAGCCAGGCGGTGCCAACCAACAGTGTATCGACTGTACCCGTAACGAATGCCACGATGCATCCCGCGTAGAACAGAACTGGGAGTTCAAATAGATTAGGCACGTGACGCGTCTGGTAACGGATCTTATCGGGTTCCTGATTACCTTCGAACAAGCGGTAGAACTCCACGTTGATGCAGGCAGTGTGAACACCGTGCGGAACGTAAGCCTCACCGGCGTGAACGGCGTACGGCCCAACGCCGGTTGACGTCAACCGCTGTTGTAGGTCCGCAGCCTCCCAGCGCGGGCGTCGCGCGTGAACGCGTAAAAGTGCCAGTGCGTCACGCAGCGGTTGAGGAACTGGGCGAGCCCGATCACGCCGGGCCGCTCCTTGCGGTTCACTCGCACGTAGTAGCGCAGGTAGACCGTCCCCACCTTGCCCAGTGAGCCGTCCTTGAGCAGGCACCAGAACAGGTTCCAGAGCAGGATCAGCGAGTAGCCGAGCGTTGGGAGGGTCCGCCCCTCGTTCGCCTTCTTGGACATCGCGCTACGCTTCTCGTGGAACTCGGGGTAGTTGCGGTAGACCGAGAAGTAGCGGTCCAGGAACGCCGACGGCGTGTAGAGCTTGCGGACGAGCTCCCAGTAGTTGGTCTTTAGCTCTTCCCGGGTCATCTGCTTGGGGTGGAAGTTGCAGTTCGGGTCGCCCTCGACCAGGCGGCCCTCGGCCTTGAGCCGGTCGTAGAGCGGCGTCTTGGGGATCGCGGCCAGCATCCCGACCATCGCCAACAGGATTCCGTTGTTCTGAATGAAGTTGTGCTGGTCGTCGAAGATCCCCAGGTCGTCGTTGTCGAAGCCAACGATGAACCCGGCGCTGATGTCGAGGCCGGCCCGCTTGATGCGGGCGATCTTGTCGATCATCGAGTCCCCATGGGTGTTCTGGAACTTCTTGGTCTCCTTGAGGGAGTCTATGCGCGGGGTCTCGATCCCGATGAACACGCTGCGGAAGTTGGCGCGGTACATCAAGTCGAGGAGCTTCGGGTCGTCGGCGAGGTTGATGCTCGCCTCGGTGTTCAGCCGCAGCGGGTAGCCGTGCT
>JAZFYO010000429.1:0-4882 GCA_036443615.1 Binatia bacterium
TGAACTATGGGGTGGTCTTCCCGTTGGGGCAGATGCAAATGGGAGCCGTGGCTGGCTTATCGCGAACCCATCTTTCTGGTTTGCTGGGCAGCTTTGCCGGTGCACCCTCAGCGATAATCCTGGGAACGATGGTAATGCTGGGTTTCTCTTTACTGGGAGCGGCGTCGAACCCAATGGTTCGAAATCTGAACCTGCAGGAGCTGGAGGCACAGCGGCAATCGACAAGCCAGGGTTAGAGGTGCTTGCCACGATCTATTGAGGTTCGGATATTATAGTGACTGCCGTTTACCCTTCGACAAGCTCAGGGCGAACGGCGTCAGTGTTGGAGAAACTGATAATATCCGTTCATGCTGAGCCCGTCGAAGCATAATGCTTTCTCGTCACAATATTGTGCGATCATCAATAGTTACGTGTGCCGGAGGGCAAGGAATCTGGTGTGGGATCTCACCGTGGTGGCGGATTCAGATGCCCGGGATGGTCTTGACCCCGATCCGACATTAACCCCGATCCGAGATTTTGAACCCGAGCCCTCTGCCCTCTGAAATCCTTTTGGAGACCACCCGTAGGCAACCACTTGGAATGTTCCCTCTGGCCCCTGTAAAGGTCTGGTGATTTCTGTCTTTTTCCCCTGATCCCTTTTTTGGATCGGGGTTAATCAGCCCAAGAGATCATCCATGATGAGCAACGGATGGTAGCGACGAGCTTATTGTATCATGATAAAGAAATTCACCGTCAGTATACTTATGACTCTACGATCAATATGTCGGCAATTCATGCAAATGATCGGTGTCGAAAGGGATAAGCATAAGGCCAGAGACATATTACACTCCCTGGGCGGCCGAGGGAGGGTGCAAATTCACAATTATTCTTGCCGCAACCGGGGCCTTGCGAGAATAGCTGACTATGTCATACGCTGGGAAGCTATGGTCAATGAGAAAGCAAAGCACAAGGCCCGGGTGCTTAGTTTCTGTGCTTTTTTTGAACTGTCGCGGGAGCTGTGGACATTGAGGTCTAATGTCGGATATCAAGGATCTGGCTGAGCACTATGGAAGTGATCTGGTTGTTATCCTCGAGTCTCCGAATTTGGACAGCCGCCTGGTCCAATCGGCAAGGGACAATCCCCTCGAAAACAAGATTCAACTTGTCTAATATGAGGCAGCAAAATTAATAATTTAAGATAGAGGGGGAGGATCCGGATGAGCCTGAATTTTGGAGTGACTCTACCCACGTATATATGGCCGGACCTTGATTATAAGAAGACGACTACGATTGTCAGGGAATTTGCCCGGCGCGCCGAAGAATTGGGGTTCGCTTCGCTTACGGTCTGGGATCACCTTACTGATGCGCCAGGGCTATATGGTGGCTCTTGGCTAGACCCTTTGTTGTGTCTCTCCCACGCTGCGGCCTGCACGAAACAAATCAAGCTGGGTACGCATATCCTGGTTGTTCCCCTTAGACATCCGGTCCTTTTAGCCAAGGAGATTGCCACTCTGGATTACGTTTGTGAAGGGCGATTCTTTCTGGGCGTAGGCCCTGGCTGGAGCCAGCCTGAATTTGACGCCATGGGGATCGATATAAGGGAAAGGGGAAGGCGCACGGATGAAGTACTCGAAGCCCTCAAGCTATTGCTGACTCAAAGAAACGTTACCTTTGATGGAGAGTTCTATAAGTTCCGAGATGTCACCATTGATCCGCTGCCTCCCAGGTTCCCTAAAGTTTGGGTGGCGGGGGGATCCCGTGTCCCCGATCCCCTTTCGCCCGATAAGCCCTATATGGTGAAGTCAGTGCTGAGACGCATAGCCAAACATGCCGATGTCTTCACCTGTCGGGCCTCGGGAAAGCAAGAGTGGGTCATGAAGGATTTCCAAACGGTCAAAGACTATCTGAGATCGGTGGGCCGAGATCCTTCGACTCTAGGGTTGGCTCAAGTGCAGGCGATCTATGCAGTTAATACAGACGATCATGAGGAAGCCCTGAGGATTCAGCAGCCTCACTTTCAGAGGATGATGGGGACACACCGCTCCTGGGAGCACATGCAGGAGTGTTATCTGGTCGGGACGCCAAAGGAGATCATTGCAAGGTTGAAAGATCTGGAAGGCGTGGGCATGGAGCACGTGACTTTACAGCCCACAGCGCCGGAGCTGGATCAACTCGAGCTCTGGGCAGAAAAGATCATTCCCCATTTTGTTTAGTTACTCGAGATGTCACTCGTCAAGATACTAATGAACTGATTAACAGAAAGGGGTAGAGCAGTGAGTGTTCTGAGATTCTCGTTGGTCGACAGAAGCGGTCGCAAACAGCCGTTAGAATTTGAGACCCGTAGGCTCCTCCTTGCCGGATTCACCGGTCGTAACCAGGAATCCGTCATGAAGCATGTAGAAGAACTTAAGAGCCATGGAGTTGCAGCGCCGGATAAGATACCGGCCTATTACCCTGTGCCGAGAGACCTTGCCACCACCGATGATGAGATCGAAGTTCTTGGGGGTGCCACTTCAGGAGAGGTCGAGGTTGTTCTCCTGTTCTGGAAGGGAAGCATTTACGTGGGAGTGGGTAGTGATCATACCGACCGCGACCTCGAGAGAGTCAGTATCGCCAAATCGAAAGTCATGTGTCCGAAGATGATCTCCAAAGAGCTGTGGAATTACGAAGAGGTCAAGGGAACGTGGGACGGAATAACCCTGCGGAGTTGGATTGAAGAAGGTGGCCAGAAGAAACTCTATCAGGAGGGATCTCTGAGCGGTTTCTTGCCGCCTGATGAGCTGATCCGCCAGGCAGGAAAGCAGACCAAAGACAACGATGTCGAAGGGATGGTAATGTTCCTGGGGACTTTGGCCACACTGGAAAAATCGTTGATTTTTTCAGATAAGTTTGAGGGAGAACTGGCGGACGAATCCCTGGGCAGGAGAATCGGATTTCGCTACAGGATTAGTCCAATCGATTGGCTTGTTTAATCCAACCGTTGGGATTGGGATCACCAGTGATTAATGTAGCTTCGATCCAGATGAAACTTGGCGACAGGAAAGAGGAAAACGTCAAGAAAGCAACAAGGCTCATCGATGAAACGGAAGGGGCTGATCTTATACTTCTCCCCGAGATATGGAATGTCGGCTATTTTTCCTTTGGCTCTTATCGGCAAGAGAGCGAGAGTTTAGAAGGTCACACCATATCGGTTTTAAGAGACAAGGCGGCACAAAAGGGGTGCTTTATCTTCGGTGGGAGCATCGTTGAATCCACAGAGAGTGGGCTCTATAACACCAGCGTCCTGATAGATGCGAAGGGGAGTGTCATTGCTCAATACAGAAAGATCCACCTTTACGGACATCAATCGGAGGAGGCCAAGCTGCTGAAGCGCGGGACAGAGATCTGTGTCGTGAAAAGCGAGATTGGAACCTTCGGCCTCTCTACCTGCTATGACCTCAGGTTTCCAGAGCTGTACCGTAAAATGTTGAATATGGGGGCTGAGGTCTTTCTGGTGGCATCAGCCTGGCCCTTTCCAAGGCTTGAAGCTTGGCTCATGTTGAATCGGGTGAGGGCGCTCGAGAATCAGGTCTTCCTCATCTCGAGTAACTGCACCGGCTTTAACAAGGGCAAACAATTGGTGGGTCACAGTATGGTGATCGATCCCTGGGGGACACCTTTGGCCAGCGGTGGAGACGAGGAGTGCATTGTGGAGGCTACAATCGACATCCAGAAGGTCTACGAGGCCAGAGAATCCTTTCCCGCCTTTACAGATAGGGTGCTAAATGATTAGGGTGCGGAGTTGCGTTAAACTAGCTGAGAGTAAGGAGGTGCCAGATGGCAAAACTAGAGAGAGAATTTTTTGACGCTGGTGAGATCGATTGGAAGCCTGTGGAAGGTGGTTCCGGTGTGCAGGGGCCGGGCGTTTGGGAGAAGATCCTGAGCAAGGATGAAAAAACCGGAGATGCCACTCGTCTTCTCCGGCTCGATCCCGGAGCGGATAGCAATGAAGTGATTGTGCACGATTTCTGGGAAGAGGTCATTATCCTGGAGGGTAGCCTGATAGATAAAAGGCTTAATAAAGAATTCACTAAAGGCATGTATGGATGCCGGCCTCCAGGCATGAAACATGGTCCTTATCGGGCCCCCAATGGATGTATGACCTTTGAGGTTCGCTACTATAAGTGAGACCGCTTTCAGAACCGTAGCCCAGATTTATTAGTTAATTTATTGTAAGCCGCCACCCCATCCACTCCGAGGGTGGCTATTCCCACGGTCTGCGCCAGACCGCAGCCTCTGCGTTCCAGTGCCCGCGCTCTCCGGGACTCGCCCCTCGGTCGCTTGCCGGCTACTTACTTAAGAACTCCTTAGTAGTTGGTGCTGAGGACGGGCCTGCACGAAGGAACTGAAAGTAAACCTCGCACCGCGGACTTACGTCCGTGGGTTTGAGGCGCGGCCCTTGTGGAGTATTGATCTCAACGCAGGCCGAATATGACCCCCAAGGCATTACTCCACGGGGCGAGTCATCGTTTATCCGATTCCCTAAACCCAAATTCAACGGAAAATTTCAAATATGTTTGCTAAGCTCTTTTTTCGAGGATGGAGATGCTTGTCAAGACTGCGATCAGAGCCAAAAATAGAGAAATGGCAAATGCAGCGACGTAGGTGCCGGATAAATCGTATAGGAACCCTCCTATGTAGGCGCCTAGCGCACCGCCTGAGTGATGAATCCAGAGGATCGTCCCAGTGAGGACGCCGATATTTTTCAACCCGTACAGGTCCCCCATGATTGCTGACGCAAGAGACTTAAACGCAGTGATCCGATGGCTCAAGGCGGAGTACCCAATCCCAAATCCAGCTCAGTCTGGTTTATAGCAGCCTGGTTGTAGCGATTTGCGTCCTCCTCCAGGATCAGGCGCTCATC
>JAZFYO010000430.1:0-5182 GCA_036443615.1 Binatia bacterium
TACCCATTTGCTTCGCCCTGCGGTAAACGCAGTACCCCATGGAGGCGAATTGCACACCGGTTCCCACGTTGTTCAGGAAAAAGGTGATCTGTTGATCGGTGGTTCGGCCCGTGGCCCTGCCAATCAGGAAATCACTGATCTCTGGATAACGGCTCCAGTCTCGCGGCTTTTCTCTTCGGATCGCGGGAAGATCTTCTTTCAGACCGGGTGGAAGGTTATGCTGGATTCCTCCATATCGAGTGTGGATTGCGATGACATCGCTTTGCTCGAAGACGCTCTCGTCGATCTCGAATTCCCGGATTGAATTATAGTGCATCCCTGGTTCGAGCCAAGCACCCGTCATGACAGGACGGGAGGAGTTGGTGGCGCTGCAGACGATATCGCAATCTTTGATCGCTCGCTCACCACTGATCACCGCCTCCACGGCAATCCCGATTTCTCTTTCCATTTCCGCGGCGAAGGTCTTCCGGTGGTCGGGATTTGGGCTGAAGACCTTTACCTTTTGGATCGGACGAACCGAAGTCAGAAAGCGGAGGTGGGAACGAGCCTGTCCCCCCGAGCCGAGGAGCCCCAGGATCGTTGAGTTTTCACGAGACAGCACCCTCACTCCCAGGGCGCTGGTCACTGCGACTCTGGTTTGCTGAATCAACCCATCGGGCATGATTGCGAGGAGCTCTCCATTCTCAATACTGAAAAGTTGCACAAGGCCTAGGAACTGACCGTTTCCTGCAAGGGGGAGTTTTTCCAGCTGGGTCGAGCCGTCATGTTTCTCCTCTCGAACGATGTCGGAGGTGATTCGCAGTGCCAGGATACCGAATTTCTTTACCGCTCCCTCCACAGACTTAAAGCTGTAGGTGGCCTCGGGAAGGGAATGGTCTATGTAGATTTGACTCGTTGGGCGGTTGGCGGCTCGCCCTGCGGGAAGCTCGCGGTAGACTTCGTCCATGGCTTGAAGGCATTCTCCGAAGTCGATGGCTTTCTCGACATCTTCGTTATTTAAAATGAGGGTCATGAGCTCTCTTCTTCGCCGGTCGATTATCTGTTGTGGCTGTTTCCCGTGGATCTATGTTGGATCCAAGAACCATGAAACTCTAATGGAGCCCCGTCGAGCTAATTCAGAGGCTCTTCACGGGATACATTCTGGCCCGCGATTCGCCCGCCGACGAAGGCCTCCGTGATGTTTCCCGCTTCTAGATAGAGGTGGCCATATATGGAGCTTATCTCGCCAGCCGCGTATAGGTGTGGGATCGATTGCCCCATCGGATCTGAAACCCGCTGGAGTGCGTCGTGCACCAATCCGCCTTGGGTGTTGGATACGATGGGCCAAGCTTCCATGGCGTAAAAGGGGGGAGTGGCAATGGGCATCATGGTTTTAGGGGGTCGCCTGAAGTTCACGTCGGAACCTCTCTCACAGTTCAGGTTCCATTGTGCCACCGTGGATATCAGGGCCTCCTTCGGAGTTTTTATTTTTTCCGCGATCTCTTCCAGTGTCTCTCCTCTCTGGATCCATCCCTTTTCGATCTCGGCGGAATTGTCCTCGCTCCACTGGTAGTGGTATCTCTCGTCGTTCACAATGACCATGGCTACGGGCCCCATTTTTCTTCCTTCTTCGTCAAAAATGAGAGTGCACGGGACACGCGGATAGTCCTGAATGTCCGGATCATAAAATTCCAGAGGCCGTGCCCCTGTGTCCTGGGGGGCTGGAGGGTACTCGTTCATGAATCGCTGGGCATACCGATCCAGGGCGATCCAAATCATCTTGCGTTCATTTTTCCGGGGACCGGCCCAGACATGCCTGATGGCGAAGGGGAACTCGGGATACTTGAAACCGTATCCACCGTGGAAGTGCCACATGTGCCAAAGGGCAGCGCCAATTTTTTGAGCCATCTGGATCCCGTCGCCGGTATTGCCCAGATAGACCGGATAGACGGGTTGAAGCTCAAAGTACTGGAGCTTCATTTCACTGTTGTTTTCAAAGCCGCCACAAGCAAGAACAACTCCCCTTCGAGCCTTGATTCTGATCTCCTGCCCGTCTTTTAGGGCCGACACACCTGTCACATGACCGTCTGAATTTGTGATCAGCCTTGTGACCGGTGTAGCGAGCATGACCGGAATTTTTCTTAGATCCAGGTTGTCATATATGATTTTGAACAGCCGCGCCCCTCCCCTCATCCCCTTGGCCCATGGAAAGGTGGAATAGGCAGGGAAATCTTTGAGCTTGATGGAGTCCATAGATTCGGTCCCTGGAAAGGGGTACGTGCCGGAGCCGCGGACCTCGCTTTTGTCAGGTTCCGTTCCGGTTACTTTAGCCAACTCCCCCACCCATCCCAGAACTTCTGTCATCCCCTTTGCTAGGGGCCAGAGCACTTCGTCGGGTGTGGTCCCTTTGCAGGTCCGTTTGAGATAGCGAAAGGCCCCCTCGGCGTCATGGGCCATGCCCACCCCTCCGCCAGAGAGAATGGAAATTCCACCCGGGTGGGGCATCTTTTCCAACACGAGGACCCTGGCGCCGGCGTCATGCGCCGTAATGGCGGCGACCCCGCCGGCCAACCCATATCCCACCACAATCACATCGGCTTCCTGATCCCAGTTTTTAATCTGTTCCATGGTTTTTCATCAAACTAGGGATTAGATCAATTGTTTAAGATGGATACACCTGAATAGAGTCTGGCGTCAAGAATTGGGCGACACAGGAGTTGGGCTTTCTTCCTTGCGAGGTATCGATGGCATTTGGTGACGGATGGCATGGATGCGCTCTGCCGTACTAGGGTGGGAGTAGTGATAGGCCGAGTACCAAGGGTGAGGCGTCAGATTGGACAGGTTTTTAACCGTCAACTCGATCAGGGCGTCTTCCATCGGTCTTCCGTCGCTTATTGTCTGCACGGCAAATCGGTCCGCCTCGTATTCATGCCTGCGGGATATAGAGTTCATTAAGGGGTTCAGATAAAAGGCAAAGGGGCCTGAGATCAGAGAAAAGAGGACCAGCGCTCCGTGTGTGCTAGGTTTTTCCAAGCCAAAGGCCAGGAAGAACGGGTCATATTCTAGAAGCAAGCCTAGTACGTACAGGCCCAGCAAAAGAAAGACAGCCCTCACGGCCAGCATCCTTCGGACGTGTTTCATTTTATAGTGACCCATCTCGTGCGCCAGAACGGCTAGCAGCTGTTTAGCGGACAGGTGCTTTAAAAGCGTGTCAAAAAGAACGATCCTCTTTACTTTCCCTATTCCGGTGAAATAGGCATTGGAATGGCCGGAGCGACTTGAACCGTCCATGGTATAGATCCCGCTGGACTTGAGGCCAACCTGGTGGGCCAAAGCTGAGATCTGCTCGCTCAGTTCCTCCTCCTTCAGGGGCTCGAATTTATTGAACAGCGGTGCGATGACCGTGGGATAAGCGATCATGATGAGAAACTGAAAACCGAAGATAAAGAGGAAGGCCCAGACCCACCAGTAAGATCCCGAAGCTTGCATCAGCCATAGCACTCCAAAGAGAAACGGGATGCCGATAACGATTCCCAAGAGAAGGCCCTTGAGCTTATCGATGAAGTAGAGTTTGAGCGGTGTCTTGTTAAAGCCGAAGCGCTCCTCGATGACGAAGGTGGAATAGAGGTCGGTGGGAAGGCTCAGGACGGATAGCGTTAAGCCCGTACCAAGGCAGAATAAAATTCCTGGCGCCTGTGTGCTGGGTGGAAAGAAGCCACCAAGAATTCCTGACTGACGGTCCAGCAGGGGCAACAGACCTCCAAAAAGTACCAAGAGCGTTACTAAGCCGCCGTAGAGTTCGGCCCAGCGTTGGAATCGACCTTTGGCCAGTGTATACGCGCCGGATTTATCGTAGTCCTCTGAACCGATCTTGCCCTGGAACGGATCGGGGACCCTTTTGTCCGACCGGTGTTGGCGGGTATATGCCATGTTCATCTCATTCAGCACGAGCTCGACGATGAGCTCGAGGAAGAAGAATGTCAAAAATAAACCGGCAATCATGTATGCCATCGAAGCAAATAGGTTAAAAAACCAAACAAAGTTCTACCGTTACAGTAGATCAACTTTAGTACGCTTCTCTTCTCTGCGCAATCGGCCCCTCTGTTAGTGTCCTAGAATTGCCTTTTGTGGTCTTTGGACCACCCGGCCAACTTGCGCCTAAGATTAAACGGAGATACTGTATTTGAAACTAACCTGCATGATGGTTTTTTGCCCTCTGACCGTGGAGGGGACTTCCGACAAGGAGGTGTCCAATGTTATCCAATAAAGTGAAAGAGATCATGACCCGGGACGCCATTACCGTCGGGGCGACGGATAGTATATTGGACGTGATGGAATTGATGGTCGCAAAGAGGGTAGGGCGTGTGATTATTACAGAGAAACAGCTTCCTGTGGGGATCTTCACCGAGCAGGATGTCCTGAAGCGCGTCGTCAACAAGAAATTGGATGCCAAAAAGACTAGCATTAAGAAAGTAATGACGACTCCGATCCATGCGGTGCGTGAAGAGGCGTCAATTGTTGATGTTTTGGGAAAAATGTACAAAGGGAAATTTCGGCACTTGCTCGTCCGCGGAGAGAAAAAGGCCATGGTTGGACTGGTCTCCATGCGCCGTATCCTCAAGCTTGCAGTAGAACTGGAGGGGGGGCATGCAGAATCCGGGACCATTGGCGGCATTATGTCCAAATTTATCACGGTTGATTCGTCTCAGTCGATTTATGACGCCATAGAAGTCATGATCAAAAAAAACACAAGTTGCGTTGTAGTTATGAGTGCCGGAAGGCCGATGGGAATATTTACCGAACGAGACGTTTTGACACGTGTGGCAGTAAAAAATATCGACAGCAGGAAGTCTCCTATCAAAGAGGTAATGACGGCCGATCCCGTTAGCATGACGCAGTCCGCTCTCATCGCGGAGGTGCTGGCGGAAATGGATCAAAGGGGTTTCCGGAGCATACCCATAAGGAACGACAGAGGGGAACTTGTGGGCATCGTGTCAATGGCTGATGTTTTAAAGTACGCCAAGGCATTGGATGTGGATGAAAGTGTCCGAAAGGCATGGAAGGAAATAGAAGAATACTGGGAGTCCGAGGAACACTATACCCCGGGATAACGCTCATCCCGCATTATCATTAGTTATTTCTTTTTTCTTAACCTCAAGGGATCGCTGGTGATAGAGAGAGGATGAATCGAAGCGGAGGAGTC
>JAZFYO010000431.1:0-2682 GCA_036443615.1 Binatia bacterium
GGCACCAGTAACTTGTCACCGAACGTTTCCGACGCCACAAGGCGTAGCGGTTCTCCCATCAAGCCCCCGATGCTCTCATATTCATCCTCTGTGATGCCGGTGAGTACGCAGTTGCCAAGATAATAGGATGGGTGGTGCCCGATGACGCAGGCTATAGGAAGCGGCTGGTCACGCTGTTCGGCGCGCACGTAATAATCCCACATATGCCGCCGCTCAAAGAACATGACGAGATGGCTGGGATCACGGACGTAGCAGCGGTGAAAGGACGAATTGTAGACCCCGGTATCCGGGTCGCTCGCCGACCAGGTCATGGTAAGATACGGACCCTTGTCTTCGAGATGATGGGTGAGGATGGGGAGGAGGTGAAGGTTTGGATCGGCAATGACCTCTTTTACCGGCGCTTCTTTCTTGAGGACGATGACCGGTTTCTTCCGGATTGATTCGCGGCGCTGGAACTCAAGCACCAGATCCAAGCCGCTTTGCTCCGGCGACAAGCCAAGCGCCATGGCGCAGGCGCTGCGAGAGCCGAAGGTATTCGTCAGCAACGGAAATTCAGACGGTTCTCCGCTCAGGTTGTCGATATTTGAAAACAGGAGTAACGGGGTGCGCCGTTGTTTCTCCAGTTTGTCGAGCAGGGCACACACCTCGAATTTGATGTCGTGCTTCTCTTTGATCTCCAAGAAGTCTTCCGGCTTGGACTGTATTGCAATTTCGAGAAAGGTTCTCAGGTCAGGCATTGTTGATCCTAATCGACCGTTGTGTCCGTGTGACCCCTCCGAGGTCATTTTCCCGGCCTGGCAGTCAGAGAGATCTTATGTAATGGAGAGAATCATGGCAAGAGGGAGAAAATGTCCGTTTTTATCCAGCGGTTTTCCTCCCGTTGGCATAGATGTTCTTGATCTGATACTTTCTCCAAGCCAGTCTGCTCTCTCAAGGTACAGCTTTATGACTTCTTCAAAGGTGATCCTTGCTCGGAGAGGACGCAGCGCAGATCTGAGGACATTAAAAGGGTAGGGGATATGGACCAGGATAAAATCAAAGCGTTGGGTCAACGTGTGATTGTTGACACTGGGGGTGTCTTTACTATCGCCCTCTGTTATATCGGAGATCGCCTTGGATTGTTTCGGGCCATGTCGGATGGAAAGGCGCTCACCAGTGAAGAGCTCGCCCAAAAAACGAACCTCAACGAGAGGTACGTCAGAGAATGGCTCAAGGGATTGGTTGCGGCAGAATACATAGAGTACAAACAGGATTCCGACCGATATTTCATGACAGCCGAACAGGCCTTTGTGCTCGCAAATGAAGAATCCTATTCGTTTGTCGGGGGCGCATTCCAGCTCACGATTCCCTCGATCGTTCAGGTCCATCGCGTGATGGAGGCCTTCCGTAAAGGGGGAGGTCTCTCTTACGCGGAGCTGGGAGGCGAGCTCGCTGAGGGTATCGATCGGCTCCACCGGCCAGCATTCAAATATCTTCTTGCCAAGGAGTGGCTCCCTGGTGTTCCGGGTCTCAAGGAAAGGCTCGATCAAGGGATTTCCGTGCTTGACGTTGGCTGCGGGCTCGGACGGTCCTCGGTGGTGATTGGCTCTGCATATCCCCGTTCGAAAATACTGGGGTTGGACCCGAATGCCTATAGCATCGAACGGGCCCGCTCACTCGCGGAGGAATCCGGTGTGGGTAATGTCGAGTTTCTCTGCGGAACGTTGGAACAGCTGCTAAAAGACAAACGCTACGACTTGATTCTGGCGCTTGATTGCATCCACGACATGGCTGATCCTGTGGGGGCATTGAAGAGGATACGTGAGGCTCTGACCAAGGATGGGATTTTTTTCTGGGTGGAACCCACTGGTTCCCACAATCCGATCGAGAACAGAAATCCGATTGGGAAGATGCGAGCCACTCTGAGCCCGCTCTTCTGCCTGACCGTGTCTCTTGCTGATGGTGGTGTCGGTCTGGGAACAATTATCGGGGAGGTCGGTGCTCGGAAGCTTGCCGCGGAAGCGGGGTTTTCAACTATCGAAAAACTCCCGATAGAGAATCCGATGCAACAGTTCTTTTCCCTACGCCGGTAGAGTACCCTTCCCAGCCTCGTGACCTGGCGGATTTCTCAAATTCCTTGCATTTTGACCGGCTGCTGTGATGATATCTCTTGGAGTGAAAGTTAGGGTTATTGCCTATCATGGCGATGAGGGAGGTATCTATGGGCATGCTTAAACTTGACGGTGTCACTCACTGGTCGATCCCGGTTAACGATCTGGAAGAGGCAGAGAAGTTCTATCAGGACGTGCTTGGCCTCGAGTACAAGGGTCGCCTTGGCAACTCTAAGATGTCCTGTTTCACTGTTGGCGGTCACTCAATCCTGCTCTGCTGTCGCAAAGAGCCTGTCGTGCGGACGCCAAGTCAGGACAACCGCCTTCACCATGCTTTCGAGGTAAGCCTGGAGGTGTTTGAGCGGGCGTGCAAGCTATTCCATGAGAAGGGTATAACCATCGCCGAGCCAATCGTCTATCGCGAGCGCGGCTTCTTCACAGGGCGAGAGCTTTATTTCCTGGATCCCAGCGGGAACATGCTCGAACTGCGAGATGCGACGTGGAAGGCTGGGATGCCTACACCTACTCATGAAGAAATTGCGCGATCGTGAACGTCCTTAGTTGTCATCATCTCCTTAAAGGGAGAGTAAAT
>JAZFYO010000432.1:0-4074 GCA_036443615.1 Binatia bacterium
ATCCTTACCAGGCACAATTAAACCTCCTTCAAAACGGATTCTGCTACCGTCGATGCTACCGTAATTAGATAAAAGGGGACGGACTGAGGGGAAATAGAGATTGAGAGAATGTAGGATTCAGAGGATCTTTTCCCGCTCAGTCCATGTGATTCAGTACCAAGACGAAACGGGTAGTTTCTGATGCCGCCTGCATCTTGATCCTGCTGAGCTCGGAGCGGAGCTGACGGGCAGCGCTACGAAGACGGTAGGTGGGTAATAGGGTCCCCCAGTGAGGTACGCTGAATGCCGCCAGAATTGTGACTAGAGCCAGGGCAACCAGGAGCTCTAGGAGAGTGAAGCCCCTTAGCCCTCCGATAGACCTGCAGCGAGCCTGCGCTGCTGCGAAGCTCTGAGTAACCATAGAGGTAGGCTATATTTCAGCAATGTCACGCAGTCAAGGTAAAAGAAACAGTATGTCGATAGAGGCACGAAGTGTTGCTGAGGAATGAAAAATCTAGTCGTCGCTTATTGCTCGACCTCCAGCCTGCCGGCGAGTTAGACAGACCCAAAGGGTGACCCGAAACTATGAATCACCGCGTTTGGGGCCTGACTATTGACTGCCCTTACGGTGGTAGCCCGATGTTGCGCAGATCTACGTTAGAGGTCATGGTGGATTTCAACTGACCCCCAAAATCGGTATCCGGATTCTTGGAATGACCGGTCACGGTGATCTTTACCCTCTGGACAGCCGCCAGGGTTCCCGCATCGCCGCCTGCGGTACCAGGGCATGCGGCCGTCCCTGTGCCAACGGGGGTAGAAAAGTTGTTAGAGCAATCCTTTGGATAATAGGCGAGAGAGAACTTGCCCGGATCGTCAGGGATATTACAATCCGTTATAGCCACTGCATTTCTCGTGATGTTGCCAAAGCCGGCTGGGCAACCTGTCGTATTAAACCCGTAGGTGATGTTCTCGTCAAGGTCCGTGCACAGCCCGTTAGCATTGGCGTCATAGACAAATTGGAAACTCTGGGCACTCGCGTCAATGATCCCATTAGTATTTGCAGGTGTTGTTGTACATGCACCATCAGGGAAATAGCCCACGTTTCTGATCTCCCGCACCATCAGATCGAGCACGGAACGGACATACTGCTGCGCCTCCATGCGGTTTTCTTGAACCTTCAGGGACCGAGTCTGAAAACGATAGACACTGTAAATCGCCCCCATGACGATGAAGCTAAGGACGATGGTCACCAAAAGCTCGATCAGGGAGTAGCCCCCAGGTAACGCGAAACTGGCAAGGCTGAATGTCGAATCCGTACCCCCAAACCTTTTTTTCCAAATCATCGTCTAGTTCAAGACGGCAGAGGAGATCGTTACGCTGTGAGTGATATAATCGGTCCATTCGGTCTGGACATCGATTTGGCTAACTCCAGGAGCGGGAGTATTGGATTGCACCGTCCAGGTCCGGATAAAGGCCACGCCATCGTAAGTCGGCTGGGGACTCTCACAGCTGGTGGAACAGGAGGTGAGAGTCGCCGGATTGGCCTTAAGCTCCTCCAGCTTGTCCTGCCCTAGATTGACTGCAATGGTGCTAAAATAACTCGTTTTATTGGCTCGCATCACAGAGCCCGCGCCAATGGCAAGACCGAGAACGGCAATAGAGAAGATAGTCATCGATATCAGAACCTCAATCAGAGTAAATCCGCCGTTTCTTCTACGCCATGGCACATGCGGCGGTGAATCTTGATTTTTGAACTGTCCTCTATTCACTATATTCAATTTTACGTTCTAGCTATTCATATTTAGTTTATAGACACTCGGCCGACGATGTTAATCTGCACCTGCTTTATATCAGTACCGTTTTGCAGCGTTATCAGCGAAATGACATTGACGGTTCCGCGCGGTTGAAATACCGATGTGGCAGTAACATCTTTCACCGTGATGTCGTCAGGGAGACCAAAAGGCCCGCTTTCGGTGCCCCAAGTTCCCCCATTATCCTTCTCAAAAGTGTACGTTGCGGCAGGATAGACATTCCCATTGAATATTAGCCGAAATTTGGCGTTTTGGGAGATGGCCTTCATCCGAGCCAACTGAAGGTCGCTAGCCACTTGCCGTGCCCCCGCAGAGAGCCTGTAAGTCGGGAGCCAGGACAGCAAGTTGGGGAGCGCAATCCCCATAATAATCAGGGCCAACGTCATAACGACGACAAGCTCCATGATTGTAAAACCCTGATCCGATCGGGTACGCATTTGCTCCTTCACAGAGTCCCTCTAGAATAGCAATAGAACATCTATAATCTATATGCTGAGAAGACGCTAAAAGTATGCCAATACAATTAATTAGACTACCCGATCCTGTAAAAATGCATAAACTTCAAGGGGATACCCTAGTAAAAACCGGTCACAGACAGCATCTTCGATCAGCACAAAATGCCGCAAAGCGTAACAGGTAACAAATAAGGCAACTAATATCCGTGAAGCAGGTAAAAATCAAGCAACTTATCACCAATAAAAAGGTGCAACAAGGCCCCCAAACAGAGAAAGGGGGCAAAGGGGAGGGCAAGCTTACCGTCTGCCTGCTCCCTTATCATAAGGACAAGGCCAACCAAGGATCCTACTATAGAGGCCAAAAAAAGCGCCACGGGTATAGCAGGCCCACCCAAAAACGCCCCGACCATGGCCAGAAGCTTGACGTCCCCACCCCCCATCCCTTCCCTCCCGGTAAAAAGCTGATATGCCCAGGCCACCAGCAGCAGAGAGCCCCCACCAAGAAGAATCCCAATCAAAGAGCTCATCGGGGAAGGCAATACGGACAGAGAATCAATTGGCAACAGCCAGTTGACTATTGACAGGAGCAGGCCCAAGCCGATTCCCGGAAGGCTAATCACGTCTGGAACGATTCTCTCGTCCAGATCGATAAAGGTGACGACAATAAGAGAGGCAACGAAGACAAAGTACACAAAATAACTGAATCCGAGACCAACCCGCGGTAATAGGACTACTGCAAGGACAGCCATCAGGAGCTCCACGACAAAGTAGCGAAGTGATATTCTCGCATTACAAAAGCGACAGCGGGTTCTCAAGAAGAGATAGCTAATCAGCGGAATGTTATCGTAGAAAGGGATGGGAGTATTACATGCCGGACAGTGAGAGGGGGGCGACACGATCGACTCGCCCTTTGGTAACCGAAAGATACATACGTTGAGAAAGCTCCCCACCAGAGCGCCAAAAACAAAAACTATCAGGGAATAAACAATAGGAACGGAAAACAAGATCATAGGCTGATATCATGCATTGGGTTGGCCTGTCAGGCATATTCGGTCTCTCATAGAGAGGGCCGCTGCTCTCTGTAATCCTTGATGGTTCGCAATAGACCCTCCCTGAAGTCGATCTTTGCTCGGAATCCAAAGAGATTCCATGCCCGGCTAGTGTCAAGCATTCGCCTAGGCTGGCCATTGGGTTTGGTTGTGTCCCACACGATCCGGCCATGGAACCCAACCAATTCGGCAATAAGCTCTACCAGCTCCTTGATTGAGATCTCGAACCCTGCCCCGATATTCACCGGCTCAGCCCCGTTGTACTGTTCCGTTGCCAGGACAATTGCCTCTGCGCATTCCTCCACATAGAGGAACTCACGCGTAGGTGTGCCGTCTCCCCAACACACGATCTCCGACTCTCCCCGCTCAACCGCTTCCAGGCACTTCCGGATGAGGGCGGGGATCACATGTGAGATCTCTAAGTCGAACTGACCTCCAGGCCCGTAAAGGTTTACCGGAAGTAGGTAGATGGAGTTGAAACCATATTGCTGCCGGTACGCCTGACCCTGCACGAGGAGCATCTTTTTGGCCAGACCGTAAGGTGCATTGGTCTCTTCTGGGTAGCCGTTCCATAGGTCTTCCTCGCGAAACGGCACCGGAGTAAACTTGGGGTAGGAACAGATCGTTCCGACACTTACGAACTTCTGTGCCCTAGCCCGTCGCCCATACTCCATGAGCAACGCTCCCATGAGGAGATTTTCATAGACGAATCGACCTGGGGTCTCAAGGTTTGCACCGATCCCTCCGACAGCCGCGGCGAGGTGAATCACCACCTCAGGC
>JAZFYO010000433.1:0-3172 GCA_036443615.1 Binatia bacterium
AAGCCGACAACGTCTGGTTTACTCTACTGACAGGCATTTAATAAGGCCAAGGAGGTAGCCATGAATTATTACGATGATCCCAACTGGTCGTCGCTTGCCTGGGGTCGCCATTTTATTGAAGAGGAACGTCGCCTTTTAGGTGATGACCCGTGGCCGCACGGGGTGAGACGAAACAGGGCTAACCTCGAGCGCTTTATGGGCTATTCACTTGATCAGGGACTGATGGAAAAGAAGCTGACAGTGGAGGAGCTCTTCACTGAGTCTACCCTCGAAACTTGACGGATCTGAGCACTTGGGCCCTATAATTGATTGACAGACGCTAGACGGAGCAATGAATTGCTCCCGGGAGTGAAGAGATGCTTCTGATTACCGACACCGAGGTTCAACAGGTCCTTCGTGTAAGCGACTGTATTGATTTGATGGAGCGTGCGTTTGCAGAAGAGGCCAAGGGGATCGCCGTTAACCGACCCCGGGTTCGATATAAAGTTCCTCCAGACCTGAACCAGACAGGCTATATGGCAAATATAATTGCCGGGGCGGTGCCCAGCTCAGGCGTGGCCGCCCTGCGGTATGACTCAACGATTGTTATTGAGAAGATCGTATCCGGCAACAAAAGGTTGGAATGGCCTTCTCCGAAAAAGAGGAGCTGGGGATTCGTCTTCCTGTTTAGCCTGGAAACGGGGGAGCCCCTGGCTTTAATCCATGATTTTAGTCTGTCTGCCATAAGGGTCGGGGCGACTACGGCCGTTGCAATGCGCGCCTTATCGAAAAAACAAGCCAGAGTGCTTGGGCTCTTTGGCTCGGGCAACGAAGCTCGGCGAAATCTGGAAGCTATCTGCTCTGTTCGGAAAATCACGGAGGTTAGGGTGTACAGTCCTTCACCTGAGCACCGTAATCAATTTGCCCTTGAGATGGCCAAAACCCTCGGAGTGAATATTGAACCAGAGGAAAACCCGCGTGCGGTCATCGAAGGGGCCGATATTATAATGTGCGCGACGAATTCCAGCGAACCGGTTTTCGACGGCAATTGGCTGGAGCCAGGACAGCTGGTTACTACAATCGTCAACACTGATGGCGTACACCGCCGCACCGAGGCCGATTCTACGACCATGACTCGCAGTGATTTAATCGTGCTCAACAACAAAAAAACGGCCATTGAGAATCAGCAAAGGGAGCTCCTCGATCTTATTGAAGGGGGAAAAGTGGGGTGGGAAAAGACATGCGAACTCGGCGAGGTCCTTATTGGGAAACATCCCGGCAGGGTTAGCGATGAGCAGATCATCTACTACAAGAGCAATACCGGAGTCGGAATCCAGTTTGCGGCTGCCGGGGCCTTCATCTATGAGGCCTGCAAGAAGAAAGGTCTTGGTCGGGAGTTGCCTACCGAGTGGTTCGGGGCGGATCTGAGTGAATGGATTGACAGAGGGTTCAATCCGTCCCCGTAGAGTCTTGAATTATCGATAGGATCTGGAGTGGAGACCCCGGCAGTAGTTATTCGCTTCCTCAGCTATGATCCGGAATGAGAGTGGTCTAAAGATTAGGCGACTCATTAGATCAGTTTCGAAATAGCGCCTCGAATCTTCAGCTCCATGATAATGTTTTCTTCGTCGGAGTCCGCTGGAGGAAGGGAGCGATGTGCGACCCCCTTGGGAATGACAAACATCTCGCCGGATTGAAGCGTGATATTACCCATCTCTGTTTCCCAGTGGATGGCCCCCTTGTAGCAAAAGATCAGCTCGTCGGAGTCCATGTTTCGGTGCCAAAATCTCATCGGTTCCTTGGTCCGTTTGGAGAGGTCAACACGAACGCCCTCGGCCTGAAAAATCGGCAGGACTGTGCCCTCGGCCTTGGCATAGTTGGAGGGACACAATGCCGAGTCGTTGATGTTAATCTTTTCCAGCCTGACCTGCTCGCTTTCGGCCGAAACAACATCTACCGGAGAGGATTCTCGCGTAATTTTCAGCTCCCTGCCTGCCCACGTCAATTTCTCTGTATAGATCATCGGCGCCTCCTTTCCGCGAATCCTCTCTGGTGGGATCTTCCAAACCAGAGTATGGTGCACGAATGATGCCAACTGCAAAATATGGTCAATTTACCTGTGGATGGCCAGGCTGTTTTTCTTAACTGTAGGATTATTTGATATTGCGAAAATGAAAAGCAGGGAGTCGAGATAACTCACCAACGGGAGGAATTAAAGTATGGGTTTTCTTTTGTTGCGCCCCCAGGACCTCAAGGGGCTTATTAACATGAGAGAGGCGATCGATGTGGTCGAGAAAGGCTACCGGGGAATCACGGAATTCCCGGTAATCAACGCGCCAAGACGTCGTGTCCATTCACCGGCGGGCGTCCGAATAAGCAATTTTCCAGGTGGTGTCCATAGTCTTGGCGTCATAGGAGCAGGGGTCCGATCCGATCTAGTGCAGCAACTCGATAGCAATCAAATCGTTCCCTACCGTGAGCATCCAATCCACGTATTACACGACTCTAACAACGGTCACCTTCTGGCGATTCTGATCGGGCAGGTCGACGAAAAAACCATTGGCTATACCAGCGTAATGGCCCTCAGGACAGCTGCGACTAGCGGCCTAGGCTTTCGCTACCTGACGCGGAAGGATGCGAAGAGAGTTGGTCTGTTCGGTTCTGCAGGCCAGGCGGCCAATCAGCTTCTCGCCCTTAAATGCGAGCGGCCCATTACCCACGTCAGAGTCTACAGTCGCGACCCTGGCAACCGCAGCCGGTTTGCGGAAAAGTACGGCCCGATGTTTGGCCTTGAAATCAAGCCCGTGGATTCACCTCGCGATGTTGTTCGTGGTGTCGACGTGATCGTGTGTGCGACCAACACCAACGTGACTTTGTTCGACGGTGATTGGCTGGAGCCCGGCCAGCATGTGACGGGGATCATTGGCTCGAACGTAGCTCTGGTAAAGGGTGGATTTCTGAAGAGTCGCCGGCGGGAGGTTGATGATAAGACAGCAGCCCGGGCGGTCGTTATCGTTACCAATCTGCACGAATCGCTGATCTCTGAGGAGCAGGGAGACCTGTTCGAGCCGATGGAAAAAGGGCTGATTAAGCTAGAAGATATCCATGAACTTGGCGAGCTAGCAGCGGGTAAGCATCCGGGACGCACCAGTGATAGTCAGATCACCTATCACAAGAACAACAACGGCCTCGG
>JAZFYO010000434.1:0-10587 GCA_036443615.1 Binatia bacterium
AGGGCGGCATTGGCCGATCAGCAAGTAAAATTTGATTTGAGGTTAACCCCGCCTCTTGAGGCGGGCACAAAGCCGATGGGGTTTCCCCCGTGGAGTCGCGGTCCATTACTCCACAGGGGGGAGAAGCAGCAGCTCTCCCCATTGGTCGAACACGGGGATTCAAACCCCGTGTTCGATATAACTTGATTAATGCTCTACCCTGAACGCAATTTACATTGCTGCAATAAGGACAAACGTGTTATAAGAACTCTATATACGGGAAGAAGGAGGTGATTCTATGCAGGATATTATAAATCAGCTCACCCAATTGATGAGAGATTATATTCCCAACCTCATCGGGGCGATGGCCATCCTGGTTGTCGGGTGGCTGGTAGCCTTGTTGATCGCTGCCGTCGTGCGTGGAGGATTAAGGCGCACAGCGTTGGACAAACGACTGGCCCGCTGGATCGCTGGAGATGAGGGAACCAAAGGCGTCGATGTGGGGAAGTGGTCTGGGAGGTGTGTATTCTACATAATTATAATATTCGTGCTGATTGCCTTCTTCCAGGCCTTGGGTCTCACGCTTATTACTGAACCTCTCAACCGGCTCCTGACTCAGGTGTTTCAATTCGCTCCTCAGTTGATTGCTGCTGGACTTTTGCTCCTGATTGCCTGGGTTTTGGCAAGCGTTTTGAGACTGGTTGTCTCGCGGGTGCTGAGTGCGACGAGGATTGACGAGCGCCTTGGGAGCCAGGTTGGGCTCGAGGAGAAGCGACGAGTCCCCTTGACCAAGTCGCTTGCGGACACCATATATTGGCTCGTATTGCTGCTCTTCCTGCCGGCCATCCTGAACGCTTTGGCCTTGGAAGGCCTGCTCGCACCGGTCCAAGGGATGATCAATAAAATCCTTGGCTTCCTCCCGAACGTCTTTACCGCTGGGCTGATCCTTGGAATAGGGTGGTTCCTCGCCCGCATTGTCCAGCGGATTGTAACCAACCTCCTGGTTGCGATCGGTGCTGACCGCCTGAGTGATAGTGTGGGATTATCTCCAGTTCTGGGCACGCAGCGGTTATCCGGGATTTTGGGCCTGGTGCTTTACGTCTTGATCCTAATTCCAGTGCTGGTTGCCGCCCTTAATGCACTAGCACTGGAGGCCATCACCCAACCGGCCAGCAATATGCTGAACACGCTCTTGGGGGCGCTCCCGGCAATATTTGCAGCCACCATGGTGGTGACCTTGGCCTATGTGGTGGGTCGGGTGGCTGCGGGATTAATCACTAACCTGCTTACCGGTGCAGGCTTCAATTCTATCCTGACCCGTCTGGGCCTGGCCGATGAGCCGGCACCCGGAGAGCGGACACTTTCTGAAATCGTGGGATATCTTTTTCTGGTGGGGATAATGCTCTTCGCCTCTATCGAGGGGGCCCGCCAGTTGGGATTTGTTTTACTTGCTGAACTGATAGCCCAATTCACGGTTTTTGCAGGTCAGGTGATTTTAGGGCTGGTCATTTTTGCGATCGGCCTCTATCTAGGAAACGTGGCCTCCAGGGCCGTAGCGGGCAGCGGAATGGCTCAGGCCCGACTGTTGGCTATAGCTGCTCGGCTTTCCATTGTGGTTTTAGCCGGGGCGATGGCTTTGCGACAGATGGGTCTAGCCAGCGAGATAATTACTCTGTCCTTTGGTCTGCTTTTGGGGTCTATCGCCGTTGGACTGGCCATCGCACTGGGCCTGGGAGGGCGCGATATCGCGGCACAAGAGTTGGGGCAATGGGTAAAATCAATGAAGTCCAAGAAATCCTGAAGTTGAATGTTTTGGGAGCCGTCCACTCCATTGCCGTATGGTTACCTTTCATTTCAGGTAATGCTGGAACAACACGACAAGGCCCACAAAGGCAAAAGAGCCAACCGCATCAGTGACCACCCGATTGGTCACCTACTGTTTCTCCGTAATCTTGAGCAGGCCGGCTGCGTCTTGATCTACTAGCCAGAGCAGGGTGCCGTTTACAGGACGGATCAGTTGCGCGGGAAGGAGGTCCGGCTGGTGGGGCCCCTGGAGGACATCCTTGAGAGTTGATGCTTTGTCTGCTCCGCAGACGAGAAAAACCACATGGGCCGCGTTGTTCAATACAAAGGGGGCGAGCGTTATACGAGAGACCTTGAGCTTCTCCACATAGTGGGAGATGACCAGACGCTTGGTCTCCTTAAGGCCCGCAGTTTCTGGAAAGAGAGAGGCGGTGTGTCCATCCGGTCCCATGCCTAGAAAAACAAGGTCGAATCTTGGTAGCTCATCTTTTGAAAGTGCGAGGGCTTCTCGTAGTGTCTGCTCATAGTCGCTGGCGGCCTGCTCTGGTGCTCTCTCTGCCGGAATCCGGTGAACGTTCTCTGACGGGATTGGAACACGGGTGAGCAGGGTTTCTTCGGCCATCCGGTAATTGCTCTCGGGATGCGTAGATGCAACGCACCTCTCATCTCCCCAGAAAATGTGAACGTGGGACCACGGGATTCGTTCTCGTACCTCATCCTCGGTTAAGAGCTTAAAGACGTCCCTAGGAGTAGATCCCCCGGATAGGGCAACATTAAAACGGCCCTGGGCGGAGGCAGCCTCGCGCGCGAGGCGGACAAAGAGGAATGCGGCTTGCTGAAAGAGATCCTCCCGGTTGCGGCAGACTTGGATCGGGCTCATGGAATTAGCTTGGCTCTGGTTGGCAATGAGGCGGTCTTTGCAAGTTCGAGGACCGGATTTACATATTGCTCAAGGGTCGCCACTGCGCCTGCGTGCCTTCCACCAGGCGAGTGATCTCCCCGGGTCCATCGGTAAAGGGGGAGTAGTTCGGAAGTTTTGGCGGTGGAAGATTCGCCCAGCTCTCGAGGATGGAGGTTGTAAAGCGCCATCCATATTCAACTTCGTCAGACCGTGTGAACAGAGATGCATCCCCACGCAGCGCATCAAGCAAGAGCCGCTCATAAGCATCGGGGGATCGCTGCTGAAATGCCTGCCCGTAGAAGAAATCCATATTTACCTCGGCAAGCTGGATTCTCATTCCCGGCTGCTTGCAGGCGAAGGATAGGCTGATCCCCTCATCTGGTTGAATCCGCAGGATCAGTACGTTCGACATGGGCCTTGCCGCGGCAATGGCGTTGTCATCCCCGAGTTGCCCGAAGAGGTGCAACGGCGGCTGCTTGAACTCTACGGCGATCTCGGAGACGCGCTGGCGTAGCCGCTTGCCCGTGCGCAGGAAGAAGGGGATACCGGCCCAACGCCAATTGTCGATCTTTATGCGCAGCGCCACATAGGTCTCCGTCAGCGAATTGGGGTTTACTCCCTCCTCTTGGCGGTAGCCCTTCACGACCTTACCGTCGAGTTCGCCGGCGCCGTACTGACCACGAACCGTGGAGGCCGCCACCTCCTTTGGTGTCAGTGGGATCAGGGCGCGTAGCACCTTGACTTTCTCATCGCGTATAGATTGCGGCTCCAGAGATGATGGGGGCTCCATTGCAATCAGGCAGAGCAGCTGCAGCATATGGTTCTGTACCATGTCACGCAACGCCCCGGCGGTATCGTAAAAGGCGCCACGCCGTCCTTCCATACCCAGGGACTCGGCCACGGCAATCTGGATATTATCAACGTATTTTTGATTAAATAACGGCTCGAAGATGGAGTTGCCGAATCGAAAACTCAAGATGTTCTGGACAGTTTCCTTGCCGAGGTAGTGGTCGATCCGATAGATCTGGCTCTCGTCCAGCATGGTCGTCACGTCTGCGTTGAGTTTTCGTCCACTTTCCAGGTCATGGCCGAAGGGCTTTTCGATGATGATTCTCGACCAGATGTTGTCCTTTCTGCCGCAGATTAAGCCAGCCTCACAGAGGTTTCGGATAATCATGCTAAAAAATTCCGGGGCTACGGAAAGGTAAAACAGCCGGTTTCCTGGCAGGTCATGTTTCTTATCCAGTAACTCCAGCTTCTCCTTGAGCTTTTTGAAAGATTCCAAGTTATTGTTATTGCCCGATTGGTAATACAATGCCGAGATCAGAGGGTTTCCGGCCCGGACCGTGTTGGCACCGCCATCGACTTGTTTCTTAACTTCTTGAAACATGCTTTCGCGGAAGGCCTCATCCGTCATTTCGGTCCGCGAGAATCCTAGAATGGCGTAGCGCTCGGGCAGAAATCCCGTTTCCTGAAGGTGATAGAGGGCGGGGATCAACTTGCGTTTGCTAAGATCCCCGGAGGCGCCGAAGATCACCAGGGTTACCGGGTCCTTGGCACGAAGGGGTCCAAGGTCAGAATCATCAGCTCCAGGTCGGCTGATGTGGACTGAGGCCTTTATTCCGGCGGAGGCATCCATGGAGCAATCATCTTCTCCTTAACAAGCCTTAGGCAATTGGTGGTCAGGTTTCAATACAGGAACCAATGGTCGTACGATTGGCACTTTTTATCTCGGGGCCAGTACCGCTCTGTGGATAATCCTGTGTGTTGCAACCGCCTGGCAATCGTACTTAGGGATCATACTAGTTCTTCCCGTGGCTGTCGAGAATATTGAAACTGCGGTTGGCCCCGATCCGAACAAAGAACCAAGCGCAGAACCAGGGAAAGCGATATGGCTGCCCCGCCATAGGCGAGACGTTGATAGATTCGGATAGCCCTCTATAGGGGCGAGGGGAAACGGTTCAAGCTGTGTAGCTAGAGCCTTTGTAAAGTGCTTCTGAAGGCCAACAGGCCGCGTTCAAAATTTCGGATCGGGGCTGGGGATCAAGTTGACAGAAAAGATGGGGGTAGTTATCCTCTGTTTTCGAGTCAGCGGTCATTAAGTCAAAAGTATTTGATTCAATGTAAACCCCGCCTCTTGAGGCGGGCACAAAGCCGATGGGGTTTCCCCCGTGGAGTCGCGGTCCATTACTCCACAGGGGGGAGAAGCGGCAGCTCTCCCCGTTGGTCGAACACGGGGATTCAAACCCCGTGTTCGATATAACTTGATTTTATGATTGTGTTACAGGTGTACTAGGGCGCCGAATCCCTATGGTAAGTTAAGAGGCTAAAAATGTCTGCGGGTTCCATGCTTCCCGATAAAGCGCTCCCTCCTAAGGAGTTCTGCCAGTTTCTCATCAACGAGGTAAAGAACCATCATGCGAGGCTGCACCATCCGTTCTACCTTGCGTTCTACGACGGGAAGATCAGCATGGATGAGATCCGCATCTGGGCCAAGGAGGCATGGGGAATTTTTTCTCTCAATGTGGCAATCAATTCGGCAAAGCTGGTGCGCTGCCAGCTCTCTGGAATCCACGATACGACTATTCAGAAGAATTTTGTCGATATCATCATGTCGGAGGTCGGTTACGACTTATTCAAAGGGGCCCCTAGGGCAGTGCCGGGACACAGGGCTCTCTTTCTTCGGTTTGGCGAGAGGATTGGCATTTCCAGTGAAGAGCTTGAGCGGTGCGATCGGGAAAACGATTTTCTCCCGACGACGATCCTGGCCAGGACCGGCTGGCTCGACATCGCCCTTCGGAGCGATACCATCCTGGAGCAGGTGGCTGCGACTAACTGCTGCAATGAGTTCTCCAACCAGCTCACTGGAGCTCGTTTCGTGCACGCATTCAAGCATCACTACGGTTTAAGTGATCACGAGATCGAGATGTTTGCGGAACACGGTGTGGCGGACACCGAGCACAGCAACATCGGCTATGAGCTGGTCGAGCAATTTGCCGATACGCGGGAGACTCAAGTCAAAGTACTCAGGGCTTTAAGAAAGGGACTTGGGATCTGGTGGGTGATCACCGATGGGGTGGCGCGCGAATGTTCAAAAATTGGGGCGTAGGGGCACTCTCAAAGAAGGTGGCCCTGACACAAGGACGAATCAAAAACCTTCATGCGCTGGGCCGAAAGGGGAGCGTCAATGATTGATTTTGAAGGCAGGAAGATCCCGATAACGCTGCGGGAGGTTGTCGATCCCAAACGAACCGTGCTGCTTGTCTGGGACATGCAGAACGACCAGGCCGGAAGCTCTTTTAATAAAGAGGAGTTTTTGCGGACGACTCCACCTCTGATTAGCGTCGCCAAAAAGGCGGGTGTCCGCGTAGTGTATACCCAGTCGACTCCATATCTTTGGCGTGATGAATCACCGGCATTTATCAGGAGGGCACTAAGAGATCAAAAGATGGACCATCCGAGCAAGCTCAAACCCAGGCGCCTACGAGGGAGCTTCGGCTGGCAATTGATTGAGCCTTTCAAGCCCGAGGCGGATGACGTCGTCTTGGATAAGCGGCGTCCGACAATGTTCCTGGGGACGGAGTTCGAGAGCCTCATAGGCCACTGGGGTGTGTTATCCATCGTGATAGTCGGATGCACAACTGACGGCGGGGTGGAAGGGACCGTGAGAGACGGATATTACCGAGGATATTTCATGGTGGTGGTTCGCGATTGCGTCGGGACCAGGACAGAGGACGGTCACCGGGATGCATTAAAGAGAATGGAACGCTTTGGCGACGTTATCAATTCAGCTGAACTGATCGCAAGTTGGGAGGGCACCAACTGACGGTGGGGGTATGGAACTGTTTTCGACTTATCATCTCAAGCGGTGGGTAGAACAGAACAAAGAACTCTTCAAGCCACCCTACAAGACCAATCGAGTGCTAGCGTATCATAAGGATTTTATCGTTATGATCCTGCATGGCCCTAATGTGCGTTTGGATTTTCATGTCGAGCCGGGAGAGGAGTTTTTCTATCAGGTAGAGGGAGACATCGAGCTCCATGTCAAGCCCCCTAATGAGCGGCGACAGGTGGTTAAAATACGGGAAGGGGAGGTCTTTTTGTGTCCCGGAGGACTGGCGCACTCTCCGCGCCGCGGTAAAGACACCTGGGGGATGGTGATTGAGCGTAAGAGGCGCCCTGAGGAGATAGAAGAGTTCGTGTGGTTTTGTGAAAATTGTGACGAAAAGGTGTACTCTCAAGAGGTGGTTCAGGGTGACATTGCGGCGCAGGTCACGCGCACCTATGGAGCTTTCAACTCGGACCCCCGCCTGCGCACCTGTACGAAATGCAGCTATATTTTTCCACAGACCCCCATGGCCGAGCGGCTCGAGTTTTTGGAGACAAAGCGCTAACCACGGTTCGTAGAGGGTAGGGGTCGCTGACCCAATGACCCTGCTGATGACTCAAATCATCCTTCGAATCTCCGAGAGATTTGGGAAAAAGCAAAAAGAATGACATGCCCAGGGAAAAAATGAGTACGCAAAAGGTGTAACCGACATCGAAGGGTCCGACAAAGAGTAGTTTGCTGATGGTCGATTGGTAGGAATTGTTGGGATAAAAAGAAGTTTGGCCAGGGATTCAAGGTGGTCAGGCCTACTAACTAAGGGGGATCGTATGGGTAAGTATCTGCTCTCGACTTTCTTCGGTTTAGTCTTCTTTGCTACAGTGGCGGTCTCCGTCTCTCCGCAAATTCAAGTGGGTCCCCCGCCAGATACCCTGCCCAATCCTCCAGAATTGGTTATAGAGGGACATCTGGTCGCTCCGGACCGCCCCTCACAGGCTCCATCGGCAGCTGGAAAAGCAGGCCCCGTTAAGTTAGCGGCGACCGCATCCCAAAAACCCCCCTCCGTCTCTTCCCAGGCCCAATTACGGCGACCGTCCGGTGGCCTCCTCGGTCCTTCAGATCCTATCCGGGTAGAACCTCTGGACGCGCCGGATAGTCCTTCACAGGGTAGTCCCACGTCGGTAGAATTAGAGGCAACGAAGGTTCCAAGGTCGCAATCATGGTTATTTAAGAAAACCAATGAAGAGAAAATGGCAGGTATCGCTATCCTCCTTGTAGTTTCACTCCTGGGAAACGCCTTTCAGTTTTATCGGCAGAGATTTTATGGAAAGACGATCTGCAACGAGCTAGTGTCTACTTTTAACAGCGTAGCCTGGTTGCTCGCGCGATGTATGAATAAGACAAAAGAGCTTGATGAAAGAAGTGCAGATGAGAAGCCCGTTGATCGTTCGCTGCACAAGGAGTTTCGGGAGTTTTCGCTTGATAGCGAGTTTATGCTTCGGGCCCTCCACGAGCAGTTGGTTGCCGTGGCAAGAAATCTGCTGCAGAGGGACAAAAGGTGGAAAGCAGGGCAATTTGGCTATTCACTCGAAGAGGTTCAAAAGATTCGAAGGGCCTTTTCTGACCGGCCTATTGGGGAATTGTCGACAGGCTTATAATCCTGCGGGCGGCTATCAGGGCTTAGTAGGCGACCGGGCCCCCTTGTCCTTAGAAGGTTCGGCCCGCTTTCATTGATCGGTGTATTAAGCGGTCCCTTGTCATGAACGATAATCGGACATGGACGGGGGATGTCCGTGAGGAAGGTGTGATCAGACTTGGAGGACTAGGGAATTTTCTTCGTTTAGGACCGCACAGGATCGCGGCGTTTCTCTTACACCTTCCGAAATTCTTAAGGCTTTTCTGGCGGTTGCTAAAAGATCCTCGGGTTGGGCTGGTGCCGAAGCTTCTCCTACTCGCGATCCTTGCCTATGTCATTGTGCCGGTTGATTTCCTACCTGACTTCCTCTTTCCTCTCGGTCAGCTTGATGATCTTTTAGTGATTTTTTTCGGACTGAGGGGCTTCGTGCGGCTCTGCCCGCCGGAGGCAGTCCGGGAGCATGTTCGAGCGATCGCGGCTGGCGGGTAGTTTCCAGGACTTCAAGGGGAGTGGTATGGCTACAGTTCTTTATCGGTTGAGTCCGAAAAGAGGAGGGTTGTCCATGTGGAGAATGGCATTGTGCTCCATAGCGACATTGGTCTTTCTGCTGGGATGTTTTTATCCAGGCATTGCTAGCACGGGGGATCCAATAGCGGATCTGTGGCAGAGTGAGAGTTTTGTCAAGAAGGCCCAAGCGATCAAGTCGGGCGACTGGGAGGATGTTAAGCCTCAGGACGTGGCCATCGCCGGTCTCTACGAGATGGGGCGAGCAGTGAATAGATTAGAGGGACGCCTCGAGTCTGAGATAGGCCGTCTTTACCGTTTCGCTCTGGTAGGGGCGCTTGTGCTGGCAGCTTATCTTGTCTTGCAGCTGGTGTTGACCTTCGTTTTGATTCTCAGGCTAGGGCGTAAGTTTGTCTAAAGACATGCTCGAGATTTTGAGCCGGGGACCTTAAGGGATTTTTCCCGAGACAGCGCAATCACCCTCAACGAACCTCTAGAAAGTCGGTTTCCCATAACTGCTTCAAGCGGACCATCGCTTCCCCTGGAAGCTCTCCTGTCCCCGAGCAATCCACCGCCTCTTCAATGTGTTCCTGATTTGAGAAACCCACCAGGACGGTGGAAACTTCGGGTTTCATCAGGGCGAAACGAATAGCCGCCTGGGAAAGGGTCTTGACATCCCCTTGTATCAAGAATCCCAGTTTCTGGGCTCGCTCTACGTCGTGGGCATAGTCGGATCCAGGCGACAGGGGTTCCCTGCTGCTACTGCCTCGGGCCTCGGGACTTGCTGTGAGGGACCCTGCGGCTAGCACTCGGATCACGACCACGCCCATGCCCTTGGCCGCAGCGTGATCTATAAGGCCGCCGTAGTCCAGAGGGCTGAACCTGGCAGATACCGGCTGGCCCGCACTTGGGTTTAGCATATTGTAGTATGCCTGGATGGAGTGAAACTCCCCGCTTTCAATCAGCGCATGTAAGGCCTCTGGATCGCCGAGCCCGCTAAAGCCAAAATAGCGCACCTTGCCTTGCTCCCGCAAACTTTTGAAGGCTCCCAGGACGCCCTCAGGCCCAAGGATCTCATTCGGGGTCACGGCAAAGCGCCCCTCACCTCTCTCCACTCTCACCCGCGTGTGTAATTGGATGAGATCCACCGACATTTTTTGGAGACGCTTCAGACTCTGCTCCACAGAAGCGATTGTAGCCTCTTTGAGATTCGCCACATCCTCCGGCCGATGGCGGACCTTTGTGGCGAGGGTTACCTTCGTCTCGATCTCCTTCAAGACCATTCCCAGATTTTCCTCGGACTTACCGTCGCCGTAGGCTGCGGCAGTGTCGAAATAGTTGATCCCCAGTTCCATGGCTTGCCGTACGGCCCTGACCTGATCTTCGTGGCCCCCGCGGACCATCATGCCACCAATATTGCCGCAGCCAAAGCCGATTTCGGAGATTTTCAGGCCTGTTCTACCAAGTATTCGATACTTCACTGTAAAACTCCGGCGAACTAGAATGACATAAATTGGCGACTCCACCTTAGAGTGTCAATACATCGCTCCCTTCATACCTTCAATCACTTCTCGAGTGAGATGAATTCTTATTAGTAGTTCAATAACTTTTCTGCAATTATTATCTCATTCTACAAATTATATCTCAAAATCGTAATTTTTAATCTTGGTTCTGTAAATTTAGGAACAAAAAAGGTAATATTTAACACAAAATTAGACAACGAGAGAAGTTACCAATGGGGTTTTAGGATTGCTTTGGAAGTTCCAACTACCTGAAAAACAAGAGTAATTCCTGCCTTTTCCAAGGTTAGTGAAAACCAGGCATAGATGTTGCGTGAATCATTAATTGTTGGGTGGAGGTCCGATGAATCTGCTGCCCTGGAGGTGATCAAGTATGAGTTTCATGAAATCATTCGGATTGCTGGTTTTGGCAGGCGGG